>NZ_JBHXFA010000163.1:0-3663 GCF_042724175.1 Streptomyces sp. NPDC127084 | reverse complement strand
GGAGTACGGCGCGCCCGCGGTCCGTACGACGGCGGCCGGGCGGGTCACCAGCGCCGCGCTGCCGATCGGGCAGGTCGACGGCCGGCAGGCCGCCCCCCCCACCAGCCGTGTGGAAGTCCGCCAGCGCGGGGGCGCGGGGGGGCGGGGGGGCGGGCACGCCCCCCGCCGCTTCTCCGCTCGTCGGTCTCCTTGGAGCTCCCGCCGGACGTTCGCCCACGGGGCGCCTGTGCGGCTCTGTCCGGGGCGGACCTGGCGGCGACGGGGCGAAGGCCGGCCGAGGTACCGCCTCGGGCTCACCGGCTGGTGGTTCACGGTGGTGATCCCACGCGGCATTCCCCGCGGGGCCAGTGAGGCTTTGGTGTGTGTGCGTGCGTGCGTGCGGGGCGGTGATGGTGCGGAGGGCGGCTGGAGGGCACACCGTCGAACTCTTCCCCGGCTCGTGGCCACCAGGGAGATCCCACCTGGTATTTCCCGCGGGGCTTCGCCGAACGGGGGCGGCCGAGGGCAACCCCTGGGCTGCTTCCCCCGCCTCGCGCGGCCGTTCATCGCGGAGCGCCTGCGTGCTCCGTCGCGCGGGCGTGACCGGCCTGACGTGCGGCGGCATCCCCCTGGACTACTCTGGCCGCTTCGCGCCCCCGCGCCCCCTGATCTCCAGCGCAGCGCTACCCCGCCCGGCGCAGTGCGTCCGACAGGCGGGCGGCGGCGTCGATCACCGCCTGGGCGTGCATACGGCCCGGGTGGCGGGTCAGACGCTCGATCGGTCCGGACACCGAGACGGCCGCCACCACCCGGTTCGACGGACCGCGCACCGGGGCGGAAACCGAGGCGACGCCCGGTTCGCGCTCGCCGATCGACTGCGCCCAGCCCCTGCGCCGTACGCCGGACAGTGCGGTCGCCGTGAAGCGTGCGCCCTGGAGGCCCCGGTGCAGGCGCTCCGGCTCCTCCCAGGCCATCAGGATCTGGGCCGAAGACCCGGCCTTCATGGTGAGGGTCGACCCCACGGGCACGGTGTCCCGCAATCCGGACAGCCGCTCGGCGGCTGCCACACAGATCCGCATGTCGCCCTGCCTGCGGTAGAGCTGGGCGCTCTCGCCGGTCACATCCCGCAGATGCGTCAGCACCGGCCCCGCCGTGGCTAGCAGCCGGTCCTCGCCCGCCGCGGCGGCGAGCTCCGACAGCCGGGGGCCCAGGATGAATCTGCCCTGCATATCGCGCGCCACCATCCGGTGGTGCTCCAACGCCACGGCGAGGCGATGCGCCGTGGGCCGCGCGAGCCCGGTCGCTGCGACCAGCCCGGCGAGGGTGGCCGGGCCGGACTCCAGCGCGCTCAGTACCAGCGCTGCCTTGTCGAGAACTCCGACGCCACTAGAGTTGTCCATGCAACGATATTCATGTCTCACTCTGTGAAACGCAAGTTCAAATTCTCCGAGAAGTTGCGAACCTGGTTGTACGGCCGCACGAGGCCCGCGTGCCTCCGCCGGCAACTGCCGGTGCCGCGCCGCGCAATCGATCTCTAGTAGGCGTCCGGCAGCGTTGCCGGGCCGGAGGGAAAGCGATGGGTAGGACACTCGCGGAGAAGGTCTGGGACGACCATGTCGTCCGGCGCGCCGAAGGCGAGCCTGACCTGCTCTTCATCGACCTGCACCTCCTGCACGAGGTGACCAGCCCACAGGCGTTCGACGGCCTCCGCCTCAGCGGGCGCCGGGTGCGGCGGCTCGACCTCACCATCGCCACCGAGGACCACAACACCCCGACGCTCGACATCGACAAGCCGATCGCCGACCCGGTCTCGCGGGCCCAGCTGGAGACCCTGCGCAAGAACTGCGCCGAGTTCGGCGTGCGGCTGCACCCGCTCGGCGATGTCGAGCAGGGAGTCGTCCACGTGGTGGGACCGCAGCTCGGCCTCACCCAGCCGGGCACCACCGTGGTCTGCGGTGACTCCCACACCTCCACCCACGGCGCCTTCGGCGCCCTGGCCTTCGGTATCGGCACCTCGCAGGTCGAGCATGTGCTGGCCACCCAGACCCTGCCGCTGGCCCGCCCCAAGACCATGGCGATCACGGTCGAGGGCGAGCTGCCCGACGGCGTCACCGCCAAGGACCTGATCCTGGCGATCATCGCGAAGATCGGCACCGGAGGCGGTCAGGGCTACATCCTGGAGTACCGCGGCTCCGCCATCGAGAAGCTCTCGATGGAGGCCCGCATGACCATCTGCAACATGTCGATCGAGGCGGGTGCCAGGGCCGGCATGATCGCCCCTGACCAGACGACGTTCGACTATCTCAAGGGCCGGGACCACGCCCCTCGGGGCGAGGACTGGGATGCCGCCGTCGCCTACTGGAAGACCCTCCGAACCGACGACGACGCGGTCTTCGACGCCGAGGTCCTCATCGACGCCGCCGCGCTGTCACCGTTCGTCACCTGGGGCACCAACCCGGGCCAGGGCGCCCCGCTGTCCGCCAGTGTCCCCGACCCTGCTTCGTACGAGGACGCTTCGGAGCGGCTCGCCGCCGAGAAGGCCCTGGAGTACATGGGGTTGACCGCAGGGCAGGCACTGCGCGACATCAAGGTCGACACCGTCTTCGTAGGCTCCTGCACCAACGGCCGCATCGAGGACCTTCGCTCCGCGGCGGCGATCCTGGACGGCCGCAAAGTCGCCGACGAGGTACGGATGCTGGTCGTCCCCGGCTCGGTGCGGGTCGCGCTCCAGGCCGTCGAGGAGGGGCTCGACAAGGTCTTCAAGGAGGCGGGCGCCGAATGGCGGCACGCGGGCTGCTCGATGTGCCTGGGTATGAACCCCGACCAGCTCGCCCCCGGTGAGCGCTCCGCGTCCACCTCCAACCGCAACTTCGAGGGACGGCAGGGCAAGGGCGGTCGTACCCATCTGGTGTCACCGCAGGTCGCCGCCGCCACTGCCGTACTCGGCCACCTGGCGTCACCCGCCGACCTGACCGACCTGTCCGTTCCCCGTACGCCCGCCGGAGTCTGACCGCCATGGAAGCATTCACCACGCACACAGGCCGTGCCGTCCCGCTGCGCCGCAGCAATGTCGACACCGACCAGATCATCCCGGCCCACTGGCTCAAGAAGGTCACCCGCGACGGCTTCGAGGACGGGCTCTTCGAGGCCTGGCGCAGGAACGGCGACTTCGTGCTCAACCAGCCGGAGCGGCAGGGTGCGACGGTGCTGGTCGCGGGCCCCGACTTCGGCACCGGCTCCTCGCGCGAGCACGCCGTCTGGGCGCTCCAGAACTACGGGTTCAAGGCCGTCATCTCCGCGCGCTTCGCCGACATCTTCCGTGGCAACTCGCTCAAGAACGGTCTGCTGACCGTGGTTCTGCCGCAGGAGGCGGTGGACCGGCTCTGGGAGCTGACCGAGTCCGACCCGTTGGCTGAAATCACTGTTGACTTGGAGCAGCGCCAGGTGCGCGCAGAGGGTGTCACCGTCGATTTCGAGCTGGATGAGAACGCCCGCTGGAGGCTGCTGAACGGACTCGACGACATCAGCCTCACCCTTCAGAACGAAGCCGACATCGCGGCCTACGAGGACTCTCGGCCCGCCTTCAAGCCCCGCACAATTGAGGTCTGAGCAGCGCTTTTACCGAACTGCGCCCCCCCCCCGCCCGGGGGGGGGGCCGGGGGGGGTTGTGTGGGGGGGGGATAA
>NZ_JBHXFA010000162.1:0-15046 GCF_042724175.1 Streptomyces sp. NPDC127084 | reverse complement strand
CTTCGGTGCCGCGCTGGCCCTGATCGACACCGACAAGAACGGCAGCCCCGAGCTCTACGTGGGCGGCAACGGCGAGGACGGCTACCGGGGCCGGGTCTGGAAGCTCCAGACCGGCGCCCCCGGCCTCACCGGCGCCGGGGCCACCAGCTTCGACCTGGCCGCCCTCGCCGGCCAGGCGAGCGGCGGGAACTTCGGCTACCGCATCACCGGCTGACGTACTTTCTGAACTTTGGCCCCCGCCAGAACCGACCGGGGCCCGGCGGGGGCCACACGCCTTCCGCACGACGCGTCATCCGCGCCGCGCGGCCTTCCGTGCCACCCATCCTGCGCCCCGAGCATCCTCAACCCGGTCGGCGTCTGCCGGCGCAACCGCGGTAGGCCGATGGCGCGCGTTCCGAGGTAGGCCGCGCCCGCAGGCCGGTCCTGCGTCCGCCCGGCCGGAATCCGACACGCCACCCCGCTCGCAACATCCCAGCTCAACGCCCGAGCCCGACCCTGAAACACGGGGCAGACCCCACACCACGGCCCGACGCTCCGTGTGTCGTGGTGCCTTCCTGCCCAAAGTTCACGGACCGGCTGCGCCTACCGGGCCACGCACCACCAAGGAAGGCCATGTCCCAGACCCAGACCAGCCGCCGGACCGTTCTGACCGGCATCGTGGCCGCCGCTGCGGGCGCCCCCCTGCTGAACACCTTCACGATCACTCCGGCCCACGCCGCGGACAACTACCCTTCGAACACGGATCTCTACGACAAGACCAAAGAGGGTAAGGACTTCGCCCGCCGTTTCAAGCGCCACGAGATGGTCGACCCCGACAAAGACACTCCCCGCTTGACCACCGTCATGGCCATCCACGGCGGTGGCATCGAACCGGGCACATCTGAACTCTGCCTCGCCATCGCCGGCTACCGACCCGACACCCTCACGCCGGTCACACCGGGTACCGCTCTCCACGACTACTGGATGCTCGAGGGTCTGCGAGCCCCGAGCAGCAGCCCGCAGGCCCCCGGCGGTAACCGCGAACTGCACGTCAAATCCACACACAACGACGACCCGGTGGCCCGTTCCATGGCCGCCGGCAGCGCCAACGTCCTCAGCATCCACGGCTGCACCACCGATTCGGCCAAGCTTCCGAAAGGCGCCAAGGCCGTGCTCGTCGGCGGCGCAAACGGCCGCATGCGCCAACTGCTGTCCAAGGAGCTGAGCCAAGCCGGCTTCGACATCGCTATCGGCGAGCTGGAAGACCTCAACGGCGACAGACCTGAGAACATCTGCAACCGAACGCTGACCGGCGAGGGCGGCGCCCAACTGGAACTGACCACCGAACTCCGCCAGAGCCTGTTCGACGATTTCTCCGGTGCCACGAAGCGCTCCAAGACCACCAAGCCAGAATTCTGGACGTTCGTCCAGGCCTGCCGGATCGCACTTGCGCAGATGGAGTCCGAGCAGCTCGCCCGGGACAGCATCTTCAACTACACCATCCCAGGTTGAGCCGCCTTCGTGAGGCTCCTTCCAGCAGGGGATCCAGTACAGGAGGGCGCAATCGAGCATCGACGCCATGCTGCGCCGAGATGCTCAGGCTCTCGCCCGGAGCATGCACGACGCTGAAAGGCGACAACTGCGGGACGAGATCTTTTCCGCAAAGGGAAAGGTGAACACCGTTGCATCCCTCAGGATTTCGGGCACATCTCATTAGCGACGGACCGGAACCTCGTAGACGATCTCGCAGAGCGCAGCCGGTACGACGATGTCCGCCGTTTCCACAGGCCGCCCGTCGTCGCTGTAGTAGGTCCGCCGGATGTGCGTGACCAGCGAAGCCTTCTGGATGCCGAGGAGGGACGCCTCCTCGGCACTCGCCTGCCGTGGCTCCGGCTGCTCCACGGCATGGCTCACGGTGATACCGATCTCCGCCATACGATCCGCCACGCCCGCCCCCGCGTGCGGCCCACCTTCGGGCAGCACGATGAGGGTCCCGGCGGTGAGCTCGTACGGCTCCCAACTGGTGGAGAGTTGCACTGGCCGCCCGTCGGCGAGGAACTCGTAATCGGTGCGCACGCAGGGATCGCCCTCGGCGATGCCGAGGCGTGCCGCGATCTCTGCAGGGGCGGGGATCTTCGCCTCGGTCCGGCTTTCCCAGTCGCCGCGCTTGCCGACCGCCTGCATGTCCGCCCGGAACGGGGAGCCGCCGCGTTCCTCGCGCGCCGAGGAACGGACCACCCGTACGCGCTGACGGGGCTCGGCGACATACGTCCCTGAGCCTGCCCGGCCTTCCAGGGCACCCTGAGAGATCAGCAGCTCCTGCGCTCGGCGGACCACGTTGTCGCCCACCCCGCACTCATGTGCGATCTGGGCGCGGGAAGGAAGCCGGTCCCCCGGTGTCCACTGGCCTTCCGCGATGCGCTGTCGGAGCACGTCGGCGATACGCAGATACGGCGGCTGCTCAGGCATATGGAAAATCTAGTCCACTAGCTCTAATCTAGTTAACTAGCTTGACGCAACGTGATCACCGGGTGACGGAGGACCCCTTGTCCGCTTCGGAAGTAGGCGCCGAGGCCATCGCCGCCCGGTTGTCCGCCCTCGGGCTCATCCCGCGCATCGAGCGCCACACCCGATACACGTCGATCGAAGCGGAGGTTCCGGAGTTGTTCCCTCCCGAGTCCTGGCGGGAGGTGCTGCATGTGGTGGCGAAGGCAGATCGGTTCGGGCTCTTCGCCAGCAGCCTCAGCGGCCGCACCTTATGGGCCCTCGTACACAAGGCGGTCCCCGCGACGGGCAATGTCCGGGGACCTGGCCATCAGCGATAGGAGCTGATCAGCGTGTTCAACCGTATCCGCCGTGCTGTCTCTCGCACCAGTGAGCGGTACCGCTCGAAGGGCTGGCACCGCCGGTCCGGAACTCCCGCCGATCCGACGGCTGTTCACGTCGCCAGTGCCGACTGCTCTACGGCGCGGATGCCACGGGCTGGGAGCCGCCAGGACGTCCTGGCGGGCGAGGAGACCGCTCTCGTCCGCCCTTACGTCCTGGCCGCCGAGGAACGCGTCACCGGGATGTCCGCGCTGCTTCCCGAGGGGTACGCGGAAGGCATCTGGTTCGTGTCGGCGGAGGCCGTGTGATGGCGCCCCGGCCGCAGCACATGACGCACGGGAGGAGCGTTCCCTACCAGTCGAGTGCGTGCCTGATCGGGGTCCACCCCGAGTGCGCGCAGTCGGACCCGATCGAAGTACCCGCAGGGGTCCCCGTGATCTACGAGTCCTGCGTCTGCCCCTGCCACCAGGCGGGCGACCACGGCTCGCCCGCCGAGGTGGCGCTGTGAGCCGATTGGCACCCGACGCCATAGCCGGCCCTCTCGAGATCACGTCGAGCAGCGTGCGGATCGGCGACGTCGTCCAGGTCGGCGGTCGGCCCTGCCGTGTGATCGACCTCCGCCAACTGCCCGGCGGATCCAAACGACTCCTCTTCGAGTCGGGCGAGTCGCTGACCATGCACGCCCGCACCAAGTTCCTCGCCCTGAGGACACAGAGAAGGTGGTGATCCACTCCATGGCGTATCGCCACCAGTTCATCGCCGATGAGCTGCGGGCCCAGATCTCTACCGGCCGGATCAAGGCCGGGGATCGGCTCCCGTCGGAGTCGCAGCTCGCATCCCGTTACACGGTGAGTGTCCCGACCCTGAGGAACGCCCTCGCGGTCCTCCAGGGGGAAGGCCTGATCGAGAAGGTCCACGGCCTGGGGAACTTCGTCAGGCAGCCTCTCCCGCGGATCACGTACATCGGCGGCAGCCGCACGGCCGACGCGCACGCCGCTCTTGCGGCGGGCCTGCATGTCAGTGTCCGTACGGCCAGGTTGAAGGCCCGGGGAATCCTGACCGACCTCATGCAGGTGCCCGCCGGTGCCGCGCTGATCGAGTACCGCTACCTCAGTCTCGAAGACGAGTCCCCACACAGCCTGAGCCGCGTCTACGTACCGGGCGACACGGCACAGGACGACGGATACGAGGCCGTCGAACCGTCTGAGGGCGACAGCCTGGTATCCCGCATCGCACCCAACCCGCCTCTCGCCGAGGTCCGGGAGAAGATCAGCGCCCGCCTCCCAACCAACGAGGAAGCGATGACCTTGCGCATCAGTACAGCCCTGGCCGTGCTCTCGATCGAGCGTGTGGTGGTCGATGCCGACGGGCGGGTGGTCGAAGGGGCGCTCCTGGTGCTCCCTGGCGACCGGGCCGACGCCGTCTTCACCACCCACCACCCCATGAGCGAAGAGAGGAGGGCGGAAGGATGACCGTCCACAACGAACTGCGCCTTCTCCCCTGGTCGGGGCCCGATGGCAAACCCTGCTTCCTGAGCCCCGCCGCCGATGGCGGCTATCTGTCGCGTCTCGCCGACAACACGGAGGCGGTGCAAATCGGTCTGAGTGCCGAACTGCTGGAACACGCTCTGGACGTGCTGGCGGCCGACGACGCCGAGACCGGGGAACTGCGCCTCCTGGCGATCGACCTGACTGGGGCACTCCGCGACATCCTCCGCGTGGCGGAGAGCCGCGGCCATCGCCTGCCGACGGCGAGCAGCTCCGCTCCCGAGCCCGGCGCGGACGGACCGCACTTGCCAGTCTCAGCCTTCTGCTGACGCCACTACGAAACGGACGGCCCGGAGACCCGCGCATCGGGTTCCCGGGCCGTCCGCGTGTCAGGGGAGCGTCTCGGCGTCGACCCTGGAGAAGATCAGATCGCTCTCGCCCGTGATGGATCCGTGAAACCGCTCCGGAACGCGTCCGGCACCGTGGATCGCCGCCGGGTAGCTCTCCGGCGCGTAGTCGTTGACGAGCCGATACGGGTGGAAGCCGTGTGCGCTCAGCGTCTCCATCAGCTCCTCTGCGGAGTCACCCACCTGAGCCATCCGCTCGGGGGTCACCTCCACGGTGATCTCCGCGTCGGGCCGAAGCAGCGGCAGCATCGGAGCCATCCCCCGCACGACGCTTCCCTCGGCACCTTCGACATCGACCTTGATCACTCGGGCTTGCCGGATCTCATCTTCGGTGAGGAGATCCGGCAGCGGTCGCGCCACCGCCTCGAAAGTCGACTCGGCCTGGCCCTCGTAGGGAACGATGCTGTTCGCCCCCATGTTGGCCAAGCTGGCCAGTACGAACTTCAGGGTCTCCTCCTTGTCCGAGACCGCCCCGTTGATCGCGCGGACGTTGCCGTACTCATTGAGTGCGACATTCCGCAGCAGCCGCCGGTGGAACACCGGCGACGCTTCGACGGCTACGACCTGTCCCGCGTTCCCGACAAGGTGCGCAGCAAGGAGGGTGTAGTAACCAATGTTGGCGCCGACATCGACGTACGTGTCCCCCGGCCGCAGCCGCCGTTGCAGCCAGCCGGTCATGTGCGGTTCCCAGACTCCGAACAGATAGAGGTACCGCTGGATGAGGTCCTGGGTGTCGACGGCGACCCGGGCGCCGAACTCCGTCTGCGTAACGCGGCGGCGGGGATGCTCCCGGAGGTGGCGGTTGAGGTAGCGCCCGGCAAGCAGAGCCTTGCCCGTGGAGACTGGACTAAGACGTACATACCGCTGCGCGAGGGTCACCAAGGCCTCAGGAACAGGGGCGCTCATCCGCTTGCCTCTCTACGGGGACTCACCCGAACCGTAACGCCCGGAGGGACGGCCGCATCTTGTTGCCTGGGTCAATCAGCCGCTGCATCGCTCTGGCCTGTTAGGGGAGCGCATGCCACCCTGCCGCCGACGAGCGCACTGGGAGACGAGGAGAAGCCATGACCGCACCCCGCGGCACCGAAGTCACCACGGCTCAGGAACGTACGACCACGGCTGAAACAGCCCTGCGTGCCCGCCACAGCGCCCGCGCGCGGAGCGCGGTGGACCGCGCTGTGGCAGCGTGCCGCCATGCCGGAGTCGACGCCAGCCAGGCCAAGCTCGTCCCCAACAGCCCGGAGTCGAAAGCAGCCCACGCGCTGCGCCTGTCCCGCCAGGCCGTCGACGCCTTGGCCGAGACCACCCTCGACCCGGCGGCTGACGCACGCTGCGCCCGGAACGCCGCCGCTACCGCCACGATCGCGGCCCAGGTGGCGAAGGCTCATGACGACGGTGGGGAGCTCGCCGAGGCCGCCTACCGAAGCGCACTCCAGGCCTCGCTGGCCGCCGCGGAGGCAGCGGGCGGCAGCGCCCTGGGGCGGGACGACGGGCTGAACACCAAGGCCGAGGCCGCCGAAGCGGCTGCGGTCGCTGCGGCGAAGGCGGCGGGGTGGACGTAGCCACGGACGCGAGGCAAGGCGCCGTACAACGGTGAGGGCGTCGACCCGGCCGTCGCCGTTGAAGTCACCGCTTGGTCTATTTGGTCTTGGTGGCCCCAACTGCGAGGGCACAGCTGTCAGCTGTGCCCTCGCAGCATGTTCGTGAGGCTCACCCTCCCAAGGTGGTGACCCTCGTCAGGCGCCCGGGACGATCGTCCCGGCACCAGCGCGCCCATGCAGGCCGCCCGACTTCACAGGGCCGTGCAGATCACCCTGGCGGTGTTCGTCAGCCACGCCTGCCGTCGCGGGTATGCCGACGGTGTCGTGTGTCAGCCCTCCTGACGGATGAAGTGGGTCTGCGGGAAGTCCCACGACGACGTGGTGGGGCTGGTCCAGCCCATCAGGGCGGTGTCGAGGGTCCGGTCCGCCTTCGTCAGCCAGGTGAACATCTTGACGTTGCCGTCGGTGTAGCCGTACATGGCCGCAATGTCATCGCGACCGTCCCCGTTGTAGTCGCCGGGCACGACCTTCATGGCCTGATAGGTCAGGCTGCCCCCGGCGACGGTCATCGCGGCCTTGGGGGAGGCGAAGGTGCTGTCGGTCTGTGACGCGAGCGTGTAGAAGCAACGGCCCCACTTCTCACCGCCGCCTCGCAAGTTGACGGGCGAGTCCTGCTACTGTGCACACAAATTTCGTATCTTAGTTCGAAAGGTGCATGGTGAGACGATCCATCGGGCGTGGCCTGGCAGCTGGCCTCGCCACTGTGGCGATCGTGGGGGTCCTCCCAGCCTCCGCTGTCGCTCAACAGGCGGGGGGAGCCGGACTCTCTTTGCCCAGGCTCAATCAACCTAAGGCGGTGCCGGTCAAGCCGGTGGCTACTGGCGGCATCAAACGCGAGGACGACGCCGCCCATTCCTTGAAGACTGCACCCAAGGTCACTTGGCCAACCGCGGGCAGCACAGACATCGACCTGAACGCTAGACCGGATGCTGCGGCGACGATTCCCGTGACCGTCGACCGGGTGGTCCCGGCGAGCCCAGCGGCTCGCAAGAACAAGCTGTCGAGCAGGGCCGCAGCGGCTGGCCCGTCCAAGGTTAGGGTTACGGTTGCCGACCGGAAGACCACCAAGACGGCAGGTGTGGAGGGCGTACTACTCTCGGTCGAACGGCCTGCGGGTGGCACCAGGGTGGCGATCGACTACTCAGCCTTCCGTGGTGCGTATGGCGGTGACTGGGCTTCTCGGCTGCGACTAGTTGAGCTACCCGCCTGCGCTCTCACCACCCCACAGAAGCCCAAGTGCCGGGGCCAGCGCCCGCTGGACTCAGCCAACAACACCGAGAGCCGCAAGGTCTCGGCCGAGATACCCGGGACTGGCACGACCAGCGCAGCCACGTCCGCCCTTAGCAAGCGGACGGCCTCGGGCGCCACAGCTCCGTCCGGGGCGGTAGCCCTGGCCCTGACCGCTGACTCTGGCGGTTCCTCCGGCGACTACAAGGCTTCTCCGCTCGAGGCCTCCAGTTCCTGGAGCGCGGGCGGTTCGACTGGTGCTCTCAGCTGGAACTACCCCGTCCAGATCCCGACAGTGCCAGGCGGCCTCGAGCCGGGCGTGAGCCTGAGCTACAACTCGCAGGCGGTAGATGGCCGGACAGCAGCCTCAAACAACCAGCCAAGTTGGGTGGGTGACGGTTGGTCATACGAACCGGGCTTTATCGAGCGCAGGTACAAGTCGTGCGAAGACGATAAGACTGGCGGTACCAACACCACCAAGCGCTTCGACCAGTGTTGGTTCAGCGACAACGCCATCCTGCACTTGGGAGGCAAGTCAACCGAGCTGGTCTATGAGTCGGGCAAGGGCTGGCACCCGGAGGCCGATTCGGCGGAAAAGATCGAGAGGCTGAGCGGGGCTACCAACGGCGACAACAACGGTGAGCACTGGAAGGTCACTACCCCGGACGGAACCCAGTACTTCTTCGGCTTGAACCGGCTCCCCGGCTGGAAGGATAACGGTACTGCTGCCGACGACCCGGTGACCAACTCCACTTGGACTGTTCCTGCCTTCGGTAACCAGTCCGGTGAGCCCTGCTATAACGCAAGCTTTGTCAGCGGCTGGTGCCAGCAGGCCTGGCGCTGGCAGCTGGACTATGTGGTCGACGTCCACGGCAATGCCATGGCGTACTATTGGAATACTGAGACGAACAAATACGCCCGGGCCTTTGACGAGTCGACCGGTAAGGGCACTGCCACCACCTATGTCCGGGGCGGTTGGCTGAGCCGGATCGATTACGGGCTTCGCTCCGGCGCCGTGTACACCGCCAAGCCCATGGGCCAAGTCCTCTTCAATGTCTCTGAACGCTGCCTGAGTAGCTGCAGTACCTTCAATGAGGCCAACGCCAAGAACTGGCCAGATGTCCCCTTCGATCAGTACTGCAAGGACGGGGACGAGTGCAAGGACCAGTTCGCCCCGACCTTCTGGTCCCGCAAGCGGCTGACGGGCATCACTACTAAGGCGCTCACAGGCGGTGTCCACAAGGACGTAGACACGTGGGCCCTGGCCCAGAGCTTCCCCCCTTCCGGTGACGGTGTGTCCACCCCGATGTGGCTGAAGTCCATCCAACGCACCGGCAAGGCGGGCGGAAGTATCACCCTGCCACCGACGACCTTCAGCGGTGAGCAGCGGCCGAACCGAGTGGACAAGACCGGTGATGGCCTGGCTCCGTTCATCCGGCTGCGCATGTCGCAGATCACCACGGAGAGCGGCGGTACCATCGGCGCGTACTACTCGCAACCGGACTGCACTGCCACCACCCTGCCGGCGGCGGACGGGACCAATACCAAGCGCTGCTTCCCGGTGAAATGGGCTTTTGAGGGCCAGACTGCAAAGCTCGACTGGTTCAACACCTACGTGGTCACGCAGGTGGTTGAGGGCGACAACCTGGTCGAGTCCCCGGACAAGGTGGTCGCATACTCCTACCTGGGCGGCGCCGCCTGGTTGAAGAGCACCGACGAGTTCACGAAGGCCGAGGACCGCACCTACTCCGTGCCGCGTGGCTACGGCCGGGTGCAGTCCCGCACCGGTGCCGCCAGCGACCCCAAGGCTCTCACCGAAACTCGCTACTTCCGCGGTATAGACGGGGCCGAGGTCGAGGACTACGCCGGAGTCGCCGTCACCGACCGCGACCAGTTCGCCGGCATGCCGCGTGCCACAGCCACCTTCAACGGTGACGACACCACCAAGCTGGTTTTTGCTACCTCGTCCACTCCCTGGCGTTCAGCACCGACGGCTGCCCGTGCCCGGGCTGGCCTGCCGAACCTCACGGCGTACCGGGCGGGCATGGAGAAAGAGGAGACGCACACCACCGTTACCGGAGGGCTGCGGAAGACCTTGCTGACCCGCTCCTTCGACGAATACGGCATGGTCACCCAGACGTCAGACCTGGGCGACGTTGACAAGAGCGGTGACGAGGCCTGCACCACCGCCTCCTTCGCCCGCAACACCAACGCCTGGTTGCTGAACCGGGTCTACCGAACCGAGGTCGTTGCTGGGGCCTGCGACAGCGCGATCAGCCGGCCGGCGGACGTCATTTCCGACAACCGCAGCTACTTCGACGGATCGACCACCCTGGGCGCCAGCCCCACCAAGGGGGACGTGACCAGGCTGGAGCAGATCAATGGCTCCGGCACCGGTTACGACATCACCAGCACTACCCCGGTCACCGACTACGACATCTACGGTCGTCCGCTGAGCACCACGGATATCTATGGCAAAAAGACCACGACCAGCTACTCTCCGGCCACCGGAGAGGTGCCGACCATAGTGGTGACGACCAACCCGCTAGGGCACCAGATCACCACGGCCTCCGACCCGCTGCGGTCCCTGCCACTGACCGTCACCGACGCCAACAACAGGGTCACCACCACCTCGTACGATGCTCTGGGCCGGGTCACGAAGATCTGGACCCCGACCCGCTCGGCCACCACGTACCCGGATTCGCCCAGCTACACGTTCGCGTACACGGTCCGCAACGACGGCCCGAATGTGGTGACCACCAGCACGCTGGACCACAACTCCGTCTATCAGACGACCCACGCCTTCTACGACGGCCAGCTGCGCGTCCGACAGAGTCAGTCTCCGTCGCCTGACGGCGCAGGCCGTCTGGTCAACGAGACCTTCTACGACACCCGCGGCCTGGCCTGGCGCACCTCGGGCACGTACTTCGCCACCGGCAAGGCGGAACCAGTCCTAGTCACCGGGCAGGAACTGAACTACCCGTCGTCCACGGACACCGAGTACGACGGAGCTGGCCGGATCACCGCAGTCATCGCCCGCAAATTCGGTGACGAGACCAAGCGGACCACCACCTCGTACACCGGCGACTCAACCACGGTCATCCCCGAGCAGGGCGGAACCGCGACGACCACACTGACAGACGCCAAAGGCCGCAACACCGAGGTCCGGCACTACACGAACACGAACCGGACGGATTTCCGGTCGACCACCTACGGGTACAACAAGCGCGGCATGCTGGAACGGGTCACCGACCCCTCCGGCGCGGTCTGGAAGTACGGCTACGACATCCGAGGTCGGCAGAACCACGTGGAGGACCCCGATAAGGGGGCCGCAGACATCACCTTCGACGCGGGCGACCGGGCCACGGACGTCAAGAATGCGCGTGGCATCACCCTGCACACCGACTTTGATGCGCTCGGCCGTAAGACCGCTCTGAAGCAGGGCACCACTACCCTGGCGACCTGGTCGTACGACACTGCTTCGGGCGGCAAGGGCAAGCTAGCGAAGTCCACCCGTTGGATCGCCGGAAAGGCCTACGAGGAGTCCATCACCACCTACAACGGCGCTTACCAACCGGTCGTCACGCAGGTGACCATCCCCGTGGCGCCAGAGAACGGCGCGTTGGCGGGCACTTACAAGTGGACAACCAGCTACAACCCCAACACCGGCCAGGCGATGTGGACACAGCAGCCGGCTATCGGCGGACTACCCGCCGAGAAGATCACTAACACCTACACCGCGGCAGGCGGTCTGCTGAACACGGTGGGCGCGGGCGTCGACCCGCTGGTCTCTGCGATGACGTACGACCACTACGGCCGGGCGATCCGAGCGGAGTACGGGGAGTTCGCCAAGCACGTGTGGAACTCGTTCGAGTATGACGAGCACACTGGCGCCCTCACCCGCTCCGTGACCGACCGGGAGCAGGCACCGCAGCGGGTTGACGACACCCGCTACACCTACGACCCGAACGGCAACATCACCTCAGTGAAGACCGTCTCGGGCCAGGGCGCCCAGGAGGTGACCGACACTCAGTGCTTCACTCTCGACGCACTACGCCAGATCACCGAGGCATGGACGGTTGCTCCAGGCGTGGCCCAGGGCTGCACGGCAGGTCCGTCGACGGCCACCGTGGGCGGTCCGGACGCGTATTGGACCACCTACACCTACGGTCCGACAGGCAACCGAAGGACCGAGGTCCAGCATAAGACGCCCGCCGGCCCGACCGGTGACTTCACCCGTACCTATGCAGCTCCCCCTGCTGGCAAGCACGCGCTGACCTCGGTTACCGAAACGGGCCCCGGGGGCACCACCACCGAGTCGTACAAGTACAACCAGACGGGTGCCACTACCAGCCGCAAGATCGGGTCGACTGCCGAGCAGATCCTGGAGTGGGACGTCGAGGGCCACCTTGCCAAGACCACCCAGGGCACGCTGGTCACCAGCTACCGGTACGACACTGATGGCAACCGGCTTACTCGCACCGACTCCACCGGCACCACGCTGTACCTGCCGGGCAGCAACGAGTTGAAGCTTGCCAAGGACGGGACCGCCACCGGCACCCGCTACTACAGTGCCGGCGAGACCACAGTGGCAATGCGGACAGCCGGAAAGCTGACATTCTTGCTTTCCGACCACCACGGAACAGGCACCACCCAGGTCGACGCGTCAACACAGGCGATCGTCCGCCGCAAAACCGGCCTGTTTGGCGGACCGCGGGGTCCGCAACCCACCTCCTGGGTGGGTGACCGCGGCTTTGTCGGCGGCACCCGGGACGGGGACAGCGGACTGACACATTTGGGCGCGCGCGAGTACGACCCCGCGATCGGCCGGTTCATCTCGGTGGACCCGGTGATGGACAACACCGACCCGCTGCAGCTGGACGGTTATGGTTACAGCCATAACAACCCGATCACGCGGAGCGACCCGTCGGGCCTGTACGACCCGGACGAGCGGGCCTATTGCCTGCAGAACCCGGACCAGTGCGAGGGCGGTCGGTTCAAGCACTTGAAGCCGGCCAAGGCACTGTCAGCCGACAAGGACGGCAAGGGAAGAATCACCACGATCTATGACAAACAGGGAGTGCCACACCACCTCACCACGAAGTCTGATGGGGTTGCGGCGGACGATGCCCTCAAGACGGTGAACGACGACCTGAGACGGGCCGGCCTCTACTACGATCCCAAGACTGGAAACGGTGTTCAGTACCTGCTCCAAGACGACAAGCAGGCAGGCAAGACGACCCTGCGAAAGGGTGCCCCCGTCAAGGACGCCGACGGCAACCCCGTGAAGGCCGGTACCACCTCTGACTTCATCAAGGTCACATGGAAGAACGGGAAGATCGTCGACGTGGACACTGCTGATGCCACAGAGTCCTCACAGAGCGTGGCCAAAAATCACGGGACGATCGACAACAACAAGCTGAAGAAGCAGACCAACAACGTGATCTTCGTGGCCAAGGACATGGCGCAGGCCCAGGAATACGCGGCCTGGTACGAGGGCAACCCCAATGTCCGGGTAATCTACCCGGCCGGAGACTTCGACTCCCGACGTACGCCTGTTCCGCCACCGCCCGTGGTGAATGCCAAGCCGCGCGCGCCGAGGACTCCCAAGGCTCGCAGCTTCGGCCTCATCGGCGGCTTCCTCGCAGTGGCCCAGGCCCCCAGCTACGTCCGTGAGTACGGATGGGGGCACGGCGCGTGGAAAATGTTCGAGGATACCTGCGATCCGCTGGACCTGACGAACGTCGACCCCTGGTACGACCCGTCCCAGGACCCCTCCAACTACGCCTGATCATCAAGCCTATGCATGCATGACGCATGACAGAGGCGGGGTGCTCGCTTCCGGCAGCAGCCGGGACGGGACCCCGCCTCACCTAGCTCTCAGTGGTTCTCCGGGACAGCGTTCTCAGTGGTCTGGTCGATCAATGCGCGAGAGCACCCCCGTGTTGGTATCTGAGAACGGATCCCGCCGGGTCCGCGGCAAAGGCACCTCAGACAACTTGCCGTCGTACAGCATCCACAGGCCGAAGCAGTCGTCATCCTCATCACGGATGAGGACTTGGACCGAGTACGGGTCAGGCCACGGGAGCGACTCGAGTTCCTCGAACAGCCCGCTCCAGGCCCGCTTCCGCACGAACTGTGCCACCCACGTGTAGCAGTCGTCAGACGGCATGCCCTCTCCGGAGAACATGCCGTCATGGACGCGCGTGAAGACCCCGGTGGGCTGGGTAAGGGACTCCATCACCTGCTCGGCGCCCCGCGCCAGCACGATGACCTCTGTGTTTCTGCTCATGCAAGGAGTATGGCTACTCCCACGGCGGGAAAGACCACTCCCCAGCCTCAGTCTCCTGACCGCCAGGTTCATCAGGCAGAAGGTGCGAGCGAAAGGTCCAGTTCGCACTGATAGTGCCCCCGCGATTTGCCTAGACCTGGATCGTCAGCGCCCAAAAGCGAGCGCGCGGGGACTGGACGCTCACGGACGCTGCGGAACTCAAAGAGATCCGCGCGGCCTGCTCTCACCTCGACGCTGCGGCCCGTCACGTCCACGACTTCGCCGAGATGCTCCACCACTTCCGGGGAGACCAGCTTCCCGGCTGGATGGGGCCGCGTCCTGGCTGACGACTTACCAGCCATGCACTCCCTGGTCAACGGCATGCGACGCGACTTCGAGGCAGTCACCGCCGGACTCTCCACAACATGGAGCTCGGGCCAGGTCCAAGGCCACGTCATCCGCATCATGCTCCTCAAACGCGTGAGCTACGGCCGAGCCAATCTCGCCCTCCTGCGTCAGCGAGCACTCCTGGGGATCGCGTCCCGCCGAGTGCAACGCCAGTGCGTTAAGGATGCGCGCGCCCTGTCAAGAGGGCGGGACCTCTGGTAGTTCGCATGGTGTCGAAGCCATTGCGAGTGCCCGGAGGTCCCGTTGACGCAGAATTCTGACAGCGTCAGGTCCGGCGCGACAGCCCTGGACGTGTACGCGCCTGGCCATCTGGGCGAGTTAACCGAGATCATCGATCCCGAGCTGGTCGACGCGGTCCTGGAGGACGCCGGTGTCCGACAGCAGCGGCTGCGGCTGCTCCCCGCGCGCGTCGTGGTGTACTTCGTGCTGGCCCTCGCCTTCTTCGAGCGATCCTCCTACCAGGCGGTATGGGCCAAGCTCACGGCGGGAATGGGCAGCGTGCCCGTGGCACGCCCGTGTGCCTCGTCGCTGGCCCGTGCATGGAGGCGCTGTAGCCGACGTCGGAAGCCAGTTTCCGGCGGGGGAAGTCGGCGATCTATCCGCAGGTCCGCTGGCTGCCGCGAGGGCCTTGTGGCGTGTCGTCACAGACAGACCAGCAAGGCCCTCGTTCCACACACTTCGAACTCACTCGTCCAGCGTGGCGCTCGGCTCCTTGGGGGCTGCCAGGAGCAGCCTTGTTTCCAGGCCCATGGATCAGTTGTAGGGCTTGAAGAAGCGGGTCGATGAGTAGACCCACTGGGAAGAGGTGTAGATCCAGCTGGCGAGGGCGCCGTTGAATTT
>NZ_JBHXFA010000161.1:0-15164 GCF_042724175.1 Streptomyces sp. NPDC127084 | reverse complement strand
GCCCCAACGGCACGCTCCCGGCGACGGGCAAGCCCGACCACGCAGCCCGGCCGGCGTTTGAGGCCGGACACTCCGGCCCACCGCCCGGGGTGCGGTACACCGTGGCACTCCGGCCGCTCCGTGCGACGGGCGCCCCCGACTACCCAGCCTGGCCGGCGTTTGAGGCCGGACACTCCGGTCCACCGTGCGGGGTGGGGTACACCGTGGCACTCCGGCCCGCTCCGTGCGACGGGCGCCCCCGACTACCCAGCCTGGCCGGCGTTTGAGGCCGGACACTCCGGTCCACCGTGCGGGGTGCGGAACACCGTGGCACCCCGGTGCACCGTGCAGCGGAACGGAGCGGGCTGCTCCGGGCGCGGAGTACCGCGGCTACGCCAGGCGCGTCGCGCGGACCTCGCCGTCAGGCGCCGCCAGGTGCACGGGGGTGCCGGGGCCCCCCAGGTCGCGGACGGCGGCCAGGTCGGCGTCCCGGAACTCGGTCGCGTCAGCGACCACCGCCGCCGCCTCCAGGGACTTCGCGCCGCTTGCCACCGCCATCGCCACCGCGGTCTGCAGGGCGCTGAGCCGCAGGGACTCCAGGGCCACGGTGCCCGCGACATACGTACGACCGGTCTCGTCGCGGACCGCCGCGCCCTCCGGGACGCCGTTGCGGGCGCGGGCGCTGCGCGCCAGCGTGACGATCTTGCGGTCCTCGGGGTCGAGTGCGGTGCTCTCAGTCATGCGCCGAGCATATGCGCTGCTGCCGCACATCCGCTGGGTCCGCGGAGCCTCCGCCTCCGCTCTGAGCTGCGAAAACGGGGATCTTGACAGTATCTGATGGGTCATCAGACGTTGCATTTCGCTTCCATTGACTTCTTTTCGCCGCAACCGGTCAATGGCGGCCACCGATTGAAGTGCGTTGAAGTGAAAGGGGGAAGCCCATGGCATCCCTTCGCTCCTCCACCCGAAGACGCCGCTGGGCCGCCACTCTCGGAGTGACCGCCCTCGCCGTGTCCGGGGCCACCGTGCTCGCGCCCGGCGCGCAGGCGCAGGCCCAGGCCGCGATGGCGGCGGTCTCCTTCCCGACCCACTGCGTACCGCCGCCGATCGCGGGCATCCCGCCGATCGACGGCACCACGACCGCCGAGATCACCGTCGACGACGCCACGCCCACGGTCGGCGACACGGTCACCGTCACGTACAAGGTGACCAGCCCGGCCGCGGGCAACCCGGTCGACATCGCCCTACCGGCCGACATCATGACGCCGACCGGCAAGGCCACCCTCGGTGGTGCCCAGACCGGCAGCATCAACGTCACCGGTCCCAAGTCGAACCCGCCGGTCGCCGGCAAGGCGCCGTTCCCGCCGTTCTCGATGACCGGTACGTTCACGGTCACCGCGGCGGGGTCGATCACGCTCTCGCCCGGTGACTACAACATCCACACCAGCTACATCATGGAACTGGACACACCCTGCACGGTGACGAACGCGCCCGCGCCCGTGTCGCTGACGATCGTCGCCAGTCCGCAGACCGTCCCCAACGACCGCGCCATCCAGCTCGGCACCGCGTCCGGTAACCCGGGCGACGCGGTCACCGTCTCCGGCAGCAAGTTCACGCCGGGCGCCACCGTGACCCTGGCGGGACGTTCCGGAGCGACCGAGACCGCAGACAAGACGACGGTCACCGCCGACTCCAACGGCTCGTTCTCCGGACAGCTCACGGTGAACACGCTGGGCACCACCGGCATCGTCGCGTACGAGGGCGACGCCTGGGACTCCAGCAAGGGCGCGGGCCCGGCCGCGTACACCGTCATCGACAACACCCCGATCCCGCCGAACGCGCAGAAGGTCAACGCCTCGGTGGCGGCCGGCACCCTCTCGATGACCCAGGCCGGTGACAGTGTCCAGCTCACCTCGGTCGACTACGGCCAGGGCGGCAACGCCACCGGTGACCTGAACGCGGTGACGGTCAAGGACTTCCGCGGCGGCCCCGCGGGCTGGTCCCTGACCGGCAAGATCACCGACTTCACCGGTCCGGCCGGCACCATCGGCGCGGGCCAGCTCTCCTGGACGCCGTCCTGCACCACCAAGGCCGGCAGCCCGAGCACCTGCGTCCCCGGTTCCGGCGGCACCGTCGGCCTGGCCGGCGCGACCCTGGCATCCACGCCCAACGGCACCGCCACCGGCGGTGAGTTCACCGCGGGCGCGAAGCTGTCGCTGAACGTCCCGGCGTTCACGGCACCGGGCGACTACTCCGGAGTGCTCACGCTCACCCTCTCCTGATCACCAGGCGGGCCGGGCGCGCACCCGGTCGGCCCGCCCCGAACCCCGGGGAATCCGCACCGTGCGACGACTGCCAGCAGCACTGCCCGCACTCCTCCTCGTTCTCGTGACACTGCTGATGTACGGCGGAGCTCCGGCCGCCCACGCCGCCGACAACGGCGAGTGGTCGGTCGAGCCCGCCGCGTCCGGACTCGGCAAACGCCCGTACTTCTATCTCACCGCCGAGCCGGGGGCGACCGTCACCGACACGGTCACCGTCAGCAACAAGACCTCCGGCCCCCTGAACTTCCTGCTGTACGCCGCCGACGCGTACAACACGGAACGGGACGGGGGCTTCGCGGTGCGCACCCGCAAGGAACCGCAGCGCGGCGTAGGCGCCTGGGCCAAGCCCGAACGCGAGAGGGTGACCGTCCCCGCGCACGGCTCGGTCGCCGTCCCCTACACCCTCACCATCCCCGAGAACGCCGAGCCCGGCGACCACCCCGGCGCCCTCGTGGCCCTGGACGAGCGGATCACCAGGGGGGCCGGTGGCTCGGTCGACCTCGGTATCCAGCGGGCCGTGGGCGCCCGGATCTATCTGCGGGTCAACGGTCCGACGATGCCCGCGCTGACCGTCGAGGACGTCACGTACGAGCCGGACCGGCCGCTGGTGCCCGGCACCGGCGAGAGCAGCGCCCTCATCTCGTACACGCTGCACAACCGGGGGAACGTCACCCTCAACCCCAAGGTCGCCCTGCGCGCCGAGGGACTCTTCGGGCGTGCGCTGCTGGCCCGCGATCTCACGAAGATCCCCAGCGAGCTGCTGCCCCGCCAGCGGATCCGGCTCACCGAACGCTGGTCGGGCGCCCCCCAGCTCGACTGGGGCGAGATCGAGCTCACCGCCACCGCCCGGGACGTGCGCGAGTCGGCATCGGTGTCGTTCCTCGCCCTGCCCTGGCTGGTCGCGGGTGTGCTGACGGCAGCGGGCGCCGGAGCGGTGGTGTGGCTGCGGGTACGGCGGGTCCGCCGCCGCCGGATGGCGCCCGGTACGTGAGGTGTGCGCGGCCACCGGATGGCACGCGGTACATGAGGGCTGCCGGGATCAGGGAGAATGGCCCGCATGAGCGTTCACACCCCTGGAACCGATGGACCCGACGTTTCCGGATCCGGAGCCCCGCACCGCGCGGGCTTCGCCTGTTTCGTCGGCCGCCCCAACGCGGGCAAGTCCACCCTCACGAACGCTCTGGTCGGCCAGAAGGTGGCCATCACCTCCAACCGGCCGCAGACCACCCGGCACACCGTCCGCGGTATCGTCCACCGCCCCGATCTCAACGCCCAGCTCGTGCTGGTCGACACCCCCGGACTGCACAAGCCCCGCACCCTGCTCGGTGAGCGGCTGAACGACGTGGTGCGCACCACCTGGGCCGAGGTCGACGTGATCGGCTTCTGCCTGCCCGCCGACCAGAAGATCGGCCCGGGTGACCGCTTCATCGCCAAGGAACTGGCCGAGGTCAGGAAGACCCCCAAGGTCGCCATCGTCACCAAGATCGATCTGGTCGATTCCAAGACCCTCGCCGAGCAGTTGATCGCCATCGACCGGCTCGGCCAGGAGCTCGGCATCGAGTGGGCCGAGATCGTCCCGGTGTCCGCCATCGGCGACAAGCAGGTGAAGCTGCTCGGCGATCTGCTGGTGCCGCTGATGCCCGAGAGCCCGCCGCTCTACCCGGAGGGCGATCTCACGGACGAGCCGGAGCAGGTCATGGTCGCCGAGCTGATCCGCGAGGCGGCGCTTGAGGGCGTACGGGACGAGCTGCCGCACTCGATCGCGGTGGTGGTCGAGGAGATGCTGCCGCGCGAGGGGCGCCCGGCGGACAAGCCGCTGCTGGACATCCACGCCAACGTCTACATCGAGCGCTCCAGCCAGAAGGGCATCATCATCGGCCCGAAGGGCAGCCGCCTCAAGGAGGTCGGCATCAAGTCCCGCAAGCACATCGAGGCCCTGCTCGGCACCCCGGTGTTCCTGGACCTGCATGTGAAGGTCGCCAAGGACTGGCAGCGCGACCCGAAGCAGCTGCGCAGGCTCGGATTCTGAGCCCGCGCCGCTGTTCTACGCGCCCTCCTTCAGCACCCGTGTGATCAGCTTGCGTTGAGCGTCGCTGAGCCGTGGATCGGCGCACTGGACCGTCTCCGGCTCCGACTCCCCGTCTTCCACGGTCAGCTCGTACCGGAACCCGTCCGGCACCCCCGCCGCCGGCATGCCCCGGCCGTCGCGCATCGCCTGCGCGGCCAGGGCGTGCCACTCCCGGGCGTCGGGCCGGCCGCCGGTGTCCACCTCGGCGACCCGTTCGATCCCGGCGAAACCACCTGTGCGTCGTACGCGGATACGCATGGGTATCAGTGTGCGGTCACTCCGACCTGCTGCCAGGACTTCAACACCGCTTCGTGCTCCGTGCCCTCGCCGTAGCGCGCGGCAGCGGCGGCTACCGTCGCCCGCGCGAAGTCGGTGAACGACGCGTCGACCTCCAGGGTCCCGCCGGTCAGCACGTCATACCAGATCTGCCCGGCCCGCTCCCAGGCCTTGCCGCCGAGCTGGGTGGCCAGCAGGTAGAAGGCGTGGTTGGGGATACCGGAGTTGATGTGCACCCCGCCGTTGTCCCGGCCGGTGCGGACGTAGTCCTCCATCGTCCCGGGCTGCGGGTCCTTGCCGAGTACGTCGTCGTCGTACGCCGACCCGGGCTCCTTCATCGAGCGCAGCGCCACCCCCGTCACACGGGGTGCCAGCAGTCCGGCGCCGATCAGCCAGTCGGCCTGGTCCGCGGTCTGGTCGAGCACGTACTGCTTCACGAGCGACCCGAAGACGTCGGACACCGACTCGTTGAGCGCGCCGGGCTGCCCGAAGTACGTGAGGTTCGCCGTGTACTGGGTGAGGCCGTGGGCGAGTTCGTGGCCGATGACGTCGATCGGCACGGTGAAGTCGAGGAAGATCTCCCCGTCCCCGTCGCCGAACACCATCTGCTCGCCGTTCCAGAAGGCGTTCCCGTAGTCCTCGCCGTAGTGGACGGTGGCGATCAGCGGCAGGCCCGCGCCGTCGATCGAGTCGCGCCCGTAGGCGGACATCAGCAGCTCGAAGGTCGCGCCGAGGCCCGCGTACGCGCGGTTCACCGTGGCGTCCTGCCCCGGGTCCTCGCCCTCACCGCGCACCCGGGTGCCGGGCAGTGCGGTGCCGTGCTCCGCGTCGTGGATGGTGCGGCGCGGTCTGCCGGCCGGCTCTTCGGCCGGGCAGGCGGCGGCGCCGATGACCGTCGTCAGACGGCGGCCGGTGCGCTGGGCGGCGTCGGAGACCAGGGTGCGGCGGGCCGCGGCGGAGATGGTCGCGTCCCCGCTGCGGGCCAGCTTGTCGAGCATGTGCGGCGGCACGATGCCGCAGAAGACCGGCGACCGGGACATTCCGGCGCGGGTGGAGGAGTAGTTGTCCATGTCTGGCAATGTGGCACTGGGTCATGGAACTGTCACGAGTTGCGACGACGATTAGCAAAATAGAGTGGTCTGTCACAATTTCCCGTTACCGATCGGTTAGCTGATCAGTCGTCCCGCATACTGAAACGGGACCGCCGCTCCCGCGGAAGCTCCGCTACTCTCGATCGCATCATGCGTTTCGGGCTGCTTCTCCTTAGCTGCCGCGGCGAGGGCCTGTAGTCGTAGGCCGACCCCCTCCCCGCGGAGTCTGGTGCTGCGTTTCGACAGTCGGCCGTCCCCCTCACAGGGACCCACCAAGCCCTCCAGGACCCGAGGAGCCCCACGCAATGTCCCAGTCGCAGTGGATCGGCAAGCCCACCCCGATCACCAACACGACGCACACGCAGCAGCCGTCCGGTATGCCGATC
The DNA here is from genome assembly GCF_042724175.1 of Streptomyces sp. NPDC127084. NCBI lineage: Bacteria > Bacillati > Actinomycetota > Actinomycetes > Kitasatosporales > Streptomycetaceae > Streptomyces > Streptomyces sp. NPDC127084. Next base: position 9,040 of record NZ_JBHXFA010000161.1, on the reverse strand, counting down.
CACAAGTACCGCCCGTACGACGCCGTGGACATCCCGGACCGCACCTGGCCCGAGCAGCGGATCACCAAGGCCCCGCGCTGGCTCTCCACGGACCTGCGCGACGGCAACCAGGCGCTGATCGACCCCATGTCGCCCTCGCGCAAGCGCGAGATGTTCGACCTGCTGGTACGCATGGGCTACAAGGAGATCGAGGTCGGCTTCCCGTCGTCCGGTGAGACCGACTTCGCGTTCGTCCGCTCGATCATCGAAGAGGGCGCCATCCCGGACGACGTGACGATCTCCGTACTGACCCAGGCCCGCGAGGACCTGATCGAGCGCACCGTCGAGTCGATCGTCGGTGCCAAGCGCGCCACCGTGCACCTGTACAACGCGACCGCGCCGACCTTCCGCCGTGTCGTCTTCCGCGGCTCCAAGGACGACATCAAGCAGATCGCGGTGGACGGCACCCGCCTGGTGACGGAGTACGCCGAGAAGCTGCTGGGCGACGAGACCGTCTTCGGCTACCAGTACAGCCCCGAGATCTTCACCGACACCGAGCTGGACTTCGCCCTGGAGGTCTGCGAGGCCGTCTGCGACGTCTGGCAGCCCGGCCCCGGCCGCGAGATCATCCTGAACCTGCCGGCCACCGTGGAGCGTTCCACCCCGTCCACGCACGCCGACCGCTTCGAGTGGATGTCGCGCCGGCTGACCCGCCGCGAGTACGTCTGCCTGTCCGTGCACCCGCACAACGACCGCGGTACGGCGGTGGCCGCCGCCGAGCTGGCGATCATGGCGGGCGCGGACCGTATCGAGGGCTGCCTGTTCGGGCAGGGCGAGCGGACCGGGAACGTGGACCTGGTCACCCTGGGTATGAACCTGTTCTCGCAGGGTGTCGACCCGCAGATCGACTTCTCGCAGATCGACGAGATCCGCCGCACCAGCGAGTACTGCAACCAGATGGAGATCCACCCGCGCCACCCCTACGCGGGCGATCTGGTCTACACCGCCTTCTCCGGCTCCCACCAGGACGCCATCAAGAAGGGCTTCGACGCGATGGAGGCGGACGCGGCGGCCAAGGGCCCCGGCGTCACCGTCGACGACATCGAGTGGGCAGTGCCGTACCTGCCGATCGACCCGAAGGACGTGGGCCGCTCCTACGAGGCCGTCATCCGCGTCAACTCGCAGTCCGGCAAGGGCGGTATCGCCTATGTCCTGAAGAACGACCACAAGCTGGACCTGCCGCGCCGGATGCAGATCGAGTTCTCCCGCACCATTCAGGCCAAGACCGACGCGGAGGGCGGCGAGGTCACGCCCGGCGACATCTGGTCGGTGTTCCAGGACGAGTACCTGCCGCACCCGGACGACGACGGCGCCCGCTGGGGCCGTATCCAACTGCGCAGCGGCCAGACCACGTCCGACACGGACGGCACCGACACGCTGACCGTCGAGGCGGTCGTGGACGGCGCCGACACCGTGCTGTCCGGCACCGGAAACGGCCCGATCTCCGCGTTCATCGACGCGCTGAACACCATCGGAGTCGACGCCCGCGTCCTGGACTACCAGGAGCACACGATGAGCGAGGGCGCGTCCGCGCAGGCCGCGTCGTACATCGAGTGCGCGATCGACGGCAAGGTCCTGTGGGGTATCGGCATCGACGCCAACACCACGCGTGCCTCGCTGAAGGCGGTCATCTCCGCGGTGAACCGCGCGGCCCGCTGACGTCCGCGGTCCCCGCTGCCCCCGAACCCCGTCCACGTTCCGTGGGCGGGGTTCGGCCATGTCTGGCGAACTGTCGCCAGGGTGCTGACGCCGCCTCACCGATGTGGCTAACATCACGTCCACGCGGCGGCTGTTGCCGTGGGGGCGGCCCCTGGCTCCGCCCGGGGGACGTGACGGAGGTGCGACGTGCCGCGATTCAAACCGGGCATCAACGGCATGGTTCTTCTGTATGCCTTCCCGCGGCTCTTCGGTGTGCACGTCTCGTGGACCACGGTCGGCGACGGCGAGTTCTTCTGCCCCGACTGCGGTGGTGACCGCAACTTCCGGCGCCGTACGGGGCGCCGCCGTTTCACGGTTCTCGGCGTCCCCCTGCTCCCGCGCGGTGCGGCGGGCCCCGTCGCCGAGTGCACCGACTGCCAGACGCACTTCGGCACGGAGGTACTCGACCACCCCACCACCGCCCGCTTCTCCGCGATGCTGCGCGACGCCGTCCACACGGTCGCCCTCGCCGTCCTGGCCGCCGGCGGCACCGGGTCCCGCACGGTCACGGAGACCGCGGTGGCCGCGGTGCGGGCGGCGGGCATCCCCGACTGCACGGAGGAGCAGCTCACCGCGATGATCGAGGCGCTGGCGGCCGACACCGGCCGTTTCGTCACGGACACGGAGCCGTGCGGTGCGGCGCTCGCGATCGAGCTCCACGAGGCGCTGGAGCCGCTCGCTCCGCACCTGGCGGCTGCGGGCCGCGAGTCGATCCTCCTCCAGGGCGCACGGATCGCCCTGGCCGACGGCCCGTACACCCCAGCGGAACGGGAGGTCCTGGCGACCGCGGGCAACGCGCTTGCGCTCGACGCGGACGACACGGAGCGCCTCCTCGCCGCCGCGAGGACACCATCCCCCTGACGGCGCCCCGCACCCCGTGGTGCCCCGGGTACGGGTGGCCCCGACCACTCAGCCTGGCTGGCGTTTGAGGCCGGATACTCCGGTCTACCGTGCGGGGTGGGGTGCGCCGTGACACCCGGCGTCTCGGGTACGGGTGGCCCCGACCTTCCAGCCTGGCCGGCGTTTGAGGCCGGACACTCCGGTCCACCCGTGCGGGGTGGGGTGCACCGCGGCACTCCGGCCGCTCCGTGCGACGAGGCGACCCCGACTACCCAGCCTGGCCGGCGTTTGAGCCGGATACTCCGGTCCACCCGTGCGGGGTGGGGTGCACCGCGAAACCCCGTGCCCCGTGCGACGGGGCACCACGGGTGCGGGGACGCGGGGGCCCGGTACTCCCCGGGGAGTAACCCCGCGTACCCGCGACACCCCTGGCAGTATCCCCGGCTCGCCCCTGAGTCCGACGATTCGCACCCCCTCCCAGCGAGACGCTGGTCGCACACCGACAGCCCGTCGAGAGGGGAAGACCCCATGGGGTCCGTGACACCACCCGCCATCCCGCCGGAGGCGCGAAGTGCGCGAAGTGCGCGGAGGCAGCAGCCTCCGCAGCCCCCACCGCGCCGCCCCCGCGCGCCTCGCGCGTCCCGCGGGCAACGCGCACTGCCCTGGGCGATCCTCGTGCTCTGGATCGCCCTCACCGCGCTCGCCACGCCGTTCGGGCAGAAGCTCACCGACGTCAAGCGCGACGGCATCGTGGACTACCTCCCGGACAGTGCCGACTCCACCCACGCCGCCCGGATCGAGCAGCAACTACCGGGCGGCGAAGGCGCGGAGGTCGTGGTCGTGTACCGGCGCGACGGTGGGCTGACCGTCGAGGACCGGGCCGCGGCGACCGCCCAGACCGCCGGGATCGCCGCGGCGCACAAGCTCACCGCCCCGCCGCGCGGTATCCCGTCCGAGGACGGCACCACGCTTATGTACCCGGTCGCGACCACCGTGCCCGGAAACGTCAACCTCGCGCGGAACGCCTTCGTCGACGCCGTGCGCGAGAAGGTCAGCGGGGGCGACGGGCTCGACGTCCAGGTCGGCGGGCCCAGCGCGCTGCAACGCGATATGGAGGAGGTCTTCGAGTCCGTCGACGGCACCCTGATGATGGTCACCGCGCTGGTCGTCGCCGTCCTGCTGATCCTCACCTACCGCAGCCCCTTCCTGTGGCTGCTGCCGCTCGCCGTCGTCGGCGTGGCCGCCGTCGCCAGCCAGGCGCTGATCTACGGGCTGGTCCAGGGCTTCGGACTCACCGTGAGCAGTCAGAGCTCGGGCATCATGACCGTGCTCGTCTTCGGCGCGGGCACTGACTACGCGCTGCTGCTCGTGGCCCGCTACCGCGACGAACTCCGGCGTATCGAAAGCCCGCACGAGGCGATGTGGGCCGCGTTGCGCGGCTGCGGCCCCGCGGTGCTGGCCTCGTCGGGCACGGTCGCGGCCGGGCTGCTGTGTCTGCTGGCCGCCGATCTCAACAGCGCTCGTGGCCTCGGACCGGTCGGTGCGATCGGCGTGGTGTGTGCGCTGGCTGCCATGATGACGCTGCTGCCCGCGCTGCTCGTGCTGCTCGGCCGCCGGGTCTTCTGGCCGCTCGTCCCCCGCTACGGCAGTGAGGAGGAGGCCGGCGCCGGGCGCAGTGGTGTGTTCGCCGCGATGGGCGGTGTCGCGGCCCGCCGCCCGGTCGCCGTGCTCGCCGGCGGTGCGGTGCTGCTCGGGGCCCTGGCGCTCGGCATGTTCAACCTGCCCGGCAGCCTCAAGCAGGAGGACGGGTTCACCGAGCGGCCCGAGTCCGTATCGGCGATGCGTACGCTCGCCGACGCCTACCCCGACCGCGCCAGCCAGCCGATCCTGGTGATGGCACCCGCGAGCGCCGCGGACCGGACGTCCGCCGAGGCCCGCGCGACCAGCGGGGTGGCCGCCGTCGAGCCGGGCCGTACGGCGGACGGCTGGACTGAGTTCAGCGTGTACGCGAAGGACGCTCCCGAGTCGGCGGGCGAGCGCGCCACCATCGAGGCCCTGCGCGCGAACCTGGACCCGGACGGGGCGTACGTCGGCGGGCCGAGCGCCCAGCAGATGGACCTGGAGGACACCAACGCCCGCGACACGGCGGTCATCGTCCCGCTGGTGCTCGCCGCCGTGCTACTGGTCCTCATCGCGCTGCTGCGCAGCCTGGTCGCGCCGCTGATCCTCATCGTCGCGGTCGTCGCGGTCTGGGGTGCGGCCCTCGGCATCGGCGGGCTGCTCTTCGGACCTGTCCTCGGCTTCGCCGGGATGGACCCCGGACTGCCGTTGCTGTCCTTCGTGTTCCTTGTCGCGCTGGGCGTCGACTACGGCATCTTCCTGATGCACCGGATGCGGGAGGAGGCCCTCGCCGGGGCTCCGCCCCGGGACGCGGCGCTCACCGCGCTGCGCACCACGGGAGGCGTCATCGCGTCGGCGGGCATCGTGCTGGCGGCCACCTTCGCGGTGCTGGCGACCCTTCCGCTGGTCGCACTGGTGGGCATGGGCGTTGTCGTGGCGGCGGGCGTGCTGCTGGACACGTTCCTCGTCCGCACCTATCTGGTGACCAGTGCGAGTCTGCTGCTCGGACGCCGGGTCTGGTGGCCCGGCCCGCTCAGTCGAGGCGGCGGCACACCGCGAGAATAGAGGCCGTTCAGGGCAGGGAGTGGGAAAGCAGGAGGGGAGCGGGGAATGGCGGGACGCCTGACCGTGGCCGTCGCGCGGGCATTGGCCGCATACGCCGACGATGACGCGGAGGCACCCCGTCCCCGACTGGGTGAGCGTGTGCTCACCGCCGTCAGCCGCGATCCGCTGACCGCGCCGCGCCGCCTGCGCCATGACGCGCTGATCGCCCTCGGCGCGGGCGCCGTCACCGTCGCGCTCGCCCTCACCGTCGGCAGCGGACGGACCCCCGACCTGCTCGGCTGGCTGCTGCTCGGCGCCGGGACCGCACCGCTTGCCTGGCGCCGCAGGCGCCCCGTCCTCGTCCTCGCGGCGGTGCTGGCCTGTGCGGTGGCCTACCACGCGGCCGACTACACCCATGCCGCGCCGCATCCGGCCACGGTGCTCGCTCTCTACACCGTGGCCGCCACGGCACGTCCGCTGCTCACCTTCGTCATCGGCGCCGGAGTCATCGGCGCCACCCTCGCGGTGATGTTCCGGGTCGGCACCGTGGAGGGCGCGGGGGCCCTGTGGGCGTCCGGATGGATCCTCGCGGTGCTGATCTTCGGCGTGGACGTACGCACCTACCGCCGCTATATCGCCTCCGTGGTGGCCCGCGCCGAACGCGCGGAACGGACCCGGGAGGAGGAGGCCGCGCGGCGCGTCGCGCAGGAGCGGCTGCGGATCGCCCGCGATCTGCATGACCTCCTCGCACACAGCATCACGCTCATCGGTGTACGGACGGCGGTCGCCTCGCACGTACTGACCGCCGACCCGGACCGGCTGGACCGTGCCGCCGTCGCCACCGCGCTGGACGAGATAGCGGAGACCTGCCGTACCGCCCGCCAGGAGCTGCGCACCACGCTTCAGGTGCTGCGGGACGAGGAGGGGCAGGGCGACGGCCCGCTGCCGGGGCTGGAGGCGCTGCCGGCGCTGGTCCGTGCCGCGGGTGCTGAACTGGAGATACGCCCGCCGACGCTGAGCGTCGCCGCGGCCACCGGCGCCGCTGTCTACCGCATCGTCCAGGAGTCCCTGACCAACGCCGTCCGCCACGCGGGCCCTGACGCACCGGTACGGGTCACCGTCGCCGCCGATGACCCGGCCGGTCCGGTGCGGCTCACCGTGACCGACGACGGCGTACCGCAGCCGGCGGCCGGGGGCGCGCCGGGCGCCGGCTTCGGTATCGCGGGTATGCGCGAACGGGCGCGCAGTGCCGGCGGTACGTTGTCGGCGGGACCGCGCGAGTGCGGCGGGTTCGAGGTCGCGGCGGTGCTGCCGCTCAAGGCGGGGGAGCCCACAGCATGACCGAGCCGGTGATCCGTGTACTGCTCGCCGACGACCAGACCCTCGTACGCGCCTCGTTCGCGATGCTGATCGAGTCGGCACCGGGCATGGAGGTCGTGGCCCAGGCGGGCACCGGTCGCGAAGCCGTCGCCCTGGCCCGCTCCGAGCGCGCCGACGTGGTCATCATGGACATCCGGATGCCCGAACTCGACGGTATCGAGGCCACCCGGCGGATCGCCGCGGATGACGACCTCGCGGGTGTCAAGGTGCTGGTCCTGACGACGTACGACACCGACGAGCACATCATCGACGCCCTGCGCGCGGGTGCGTCCGGCTTCCTCGTCAAGGACATCAGGCCGGCTGACCTGCTCGCCGCGATCCGGACCGTCGCGTCCGGCGAAGCCCTGCTGTCCCCCGGGCCCACGGCCCGTCTTATCGCCCGGGTCCTCGCCACCCCGGACACCCCGAGGGCGGCGGCCGGCCCCGACGGCCTCTCCGAGCGGGAACGCCAGGTCCTCACCCTGGTCGCCCGTGGCCTGAACAACACCGAGATCGCCGAGGGCCTCGGCCTCAGTCCGCTGACCGCGAAGACCCATGTCAGCCGGATCATGGGCAAGCTCGGGGCCCGGGACCGTACCCAACTCGTCGTCATCGCGTACGAGTCGGGGCTGGTGGTCGCCGGCTGCTGAGCGCGCCGACCGCCCCTGCGACCATAGCGGGACAATGCACCCCAAGTGCCACTGACTCGGGCGCGATGATGTCAACTCTTTGTGAATATCAGCGCATTGAAGGCATCGGACTGTGACGGAGCGGTGTGAGCATGCCATGCTTCGGCCGAGTTCATTACTCCCGAGTAATGAAGCCACCCCCCATCACATCTCGCCGGAGGCCACCCGTGCGTGCCCTCACCAGGAGATTCCTGGTCCCTGTCGCCCTGACGACATTCGCCCTCACCGCGAGCGCATGCTCCGCACCATCCAACGCGACCGGCTCCGGCGCCGGTCCCACCCCTGTCGCCGAAGCAGCGGCGGCCGGCGACTCCCAGCAGCTCGATGTCACCGCCGCGCCCACCGGCACCGCCACGCCGACGGCCGTCGCCGCGGCGGGCAGCAGGGGGAGCGGCGCCAAGAAGACCGCGCTGAAGGTCGCCGCGTACGACAAGAGCACCGGACGCGCCGTCATATCCAGGCTGCCGAAGCGCTCTCCCGGCTCCGATCCTTCCGACCTCTCCGCCGAGCCCACCACGGGCTCCACGGATAGTCCCTCCGCCAGTCCTTCCGGGAGCCCCTCCGGGGGCCCTGAAGCCCCCGTCCGGACCGGCGACATCATCGCCAGCGCCCCCGCCCCCGGCGCCCCCGACGGGCTGCTCGCCGAGGTCACCGAGGTCGTCAACGAGACCGAGCAGGGCACCGAGGTCCGCACCAAGCCGACCACCCTCAACGCGGTCCTGGACGACGACAAGGCCGATGGCGAGGTCCCCGTCGACCCGTCCACGATGGACGTCGAACCCCTCGTCAAGGGCGTCAAGTTCTCCTGGGCCAAGCCCGGCGGTATCACCTTCGGTCCCAACGGCGCCAAGTTGCCGCTCGGCAGCCTGCGCCTCGATGTCGGCACCTCCATCGCCACCGCGAAGGACGCGCCCGCGTCCGCCGCCGCGTCCGTGTCCGGCTTCGTCCAGCTCTCCCCGCAGGTGGAGTTCTCGTACGACGGCAGCGGCAACGGCAAGGTCGGCAAGTCCACCCCGCGTGGCGCTTTCCTCGGGCTGACCGGTGACTGGGACGCCCAGTGGCAGCTCAAGGGCCGTGCGTCGGGTGAGGTCAAGCAGCGCATCCCGTTCGCCAAGCTGCATGCCGACCCGGTGATCCAGGTCGGCCCGGTGCCGGTCGTCGTCAACCTCGACCTCACCTGCTACATCCAGGTGGAGGCGGACGGCCGTATCACCCTGGACGTCGAGCAGAAGGTGAACGGCGACTTCCGCGTCGGCGGCAGCTACAGCCGCGCTGACGGCTGGAAGCCGGTCAGCACCTCCGAGGTGAAGGGCACCCCCGTCACCGCCACCGTCACCGCCGGCGGCCAGGCGAAGGCCGTGCTCGGTGCGGAGGCGTCCGTCGGCCTCTACGGATTGGTCGGCGTCAGCGCCGAGTTCGCGCCCTACCTGCGCGGCGAGGCAGCCGCGACCGCCACCGCCTCATCTAACGGCAAGGCGTCGATCGTCGGCAGCTGGGCCCTCTACGGGGGCTTCGACCTGAACGGCAACCTCCAGCTCCAGCTCTCCATCTTCGGTACGCCGATCTTCACCAAGCGCATCCCGCTGGGCAGCCTGCACCGTGAATGGACCCTGGTGAGCGGCAAGGGAAGCGCCTCCACATCCGGCTAGTCCCGGCCAGTTCCGACCAGTCCTGAACAGACGGCGGCGCCCCCGCCCCCCCGCGCGGAGAGGGGGGGCTGGGCGGCCGAAAGCGGCGGCCGCCGCCCCCAC
>NZ_JBHXFA010000160.1:0-15330 GCF_042724175.1 Streptomyces sp. NPDC127084 | reverse complement strand
GACCCCACCACCACCGCCCGGTGCTCGAACACCGACCGCGCCGCTACCAGCGAGAAGGCGACATCCAGCACCGACAGATCCGACCTCTCAGCCACACTCTCGGCCAACCGCTCCGCCTGGGCTTGCAGCGCGGCCTCGGACCTCGCGGACAGTACCCAGGGCGTGGCGGGGAGCGGCGACTCCTGGTGCGGTCGTGTCTGTCCGGACGGGCTTGTGGGCGGTTCCTCGAGGATGACGTGGGCGTTGGTGCCGCTGATGCCGAAGGCGGAGACCGCGGCTCGACGCGGGCGGCCGTTGTACTCCCACGGGCGGGCCTCGGTGAGGAGTTCCACCGCGCCCGCCGACCAGTCCACATGCGGCGACGGCTCGTCCACGTGCAGTGTCCGGGGCAGGACCCCGTGCCGCATCGCCATCACCATCTTGATCACACCGCCGACACCGGCCGCCGCCTGCGCATGCCCTATGTTCGACTTCAACGACCCCATCCACAAAGGGCGTTCGGGCGAACGATCCCTGCCGTAGGTGGCCAGCAGCGCCTGGGCCTCGATCGGATCCCCGAGCGTCGTCCCGGTCCCGTGTGCCTCCACGGCATCCACATCCGCGGCCGTCAGTCCGGCTGATGCCAACGCCTTCCGGATCACCCGCTGCTGCGACGGGCCGTTCGGCGCGGTCAGCCCATTCGACGCACCGTCCTGGTTCACCGCCGAACCACGCACCACCGCCAACACCCGGTGCCCGTTGCGCCGCGCGTCCGACAGACGCTCCAGAACCAGCACACCCACACCCTCGGACCAACCGGTCCCATCCGCCGTCGCCGAGAACGCCTTGCACCGCCCGTCGGGGGAGAGTCCGCGCTGACGGCTGAACTCCACGAACGTGTCGGGGGTGGCCATGACGGTCACGCCGCCGACGAGGGCCAGGGAGCATTCGTCCTGTCGTAGTGCCTGGCCGGCCAGGTGGAGGGCGACGAGGGACGAGGAGCAGGCGGTGTCGATGGAGACGGCCGGGCCCTCCAGGCCCAGTGTGTAGGAGACGCGGCCGGAGATGATGCTGCCCGCGCTGGCACCGGTCGGGTAGTCGTGGTACATGACGCCGGCGAAGACACCGGTTGGGCTGCCCTTCAGGCCGGCCGGACGGATACCTGCGTGTTCCAGGGCCTCCCAAGCAGTTTCGAGGAGTTGCCGCTGCTGTGGGTCCATCTCCTCGGCCTCGCGCGGGCTGATGCCGAAGAAGTCGGGGTCGAACTCAGCGGCCCCGTGGAGGAAGCCGCCTTCCTTGACGTAGGTGGTGTGCGGCCGGGTGCTGCCCGGGTCGTAAAGGCTCCGGGTGTCCCAGTGACGGTCGGTGGGGAAGCCGGATATGCCGTCGATGCCCTCCACGACCAGGCGCCACAGGTCGTCCGGGCCGGTGACGCCGCCCGGATAGCGGCAGCCGATCCCGATGATGGCGAGCGGTTCATCGTCCGTCCGGGTCTGCCGACGTCGGGTGTTCGCGGGTGTGGTGCTGGCCGGTCGTTCGCCGAGTTCGCCGAGTTCGCCGAGTTCGGTGAGCTGGTCGAGTAGGTGTCGGGCCAGAGCGCCGATGTCGGGGTAGTCGAAGACGAGCGTCGCCGGGAGCCGTAGGCCGGTGGCCGAGGCCAGACCGTTGCGGAACTCCACAGCGGTGAGGGAGTCGAAGCCGAGATCCTGGAAGGGACGGCCTGTATCCACCTGCGTACCGGAGGCGTAGCCGAGTACGGCGGAGGCCTGGACGCGGATCAACTCGGCTACGGCAGCGTGGCGTTCGCCTTCGCTCAGGCGAGCCAGGCGTTCGGCGAAGCCCGCCGCGCCTCGGGTGCGGTCAGCTGCGGAGCGGCGCCGGGTGGCGGTGGTGTCCGCCAGGCCGTGGAAAAGGGCCGGGAGTGCGTCGTCCGGTCCGGTCTGCGCGCGTACGGCGTTCTGGTCGAGCCGTGTCGCCAGCAATGCCGCGGCAGGGGCGTCAGCGGCCGTGTCGAACAGCGTGAGGCCGTCGTCAGCGGTGAGCGGCAGGAGGCCGGAGCGGGTGAGACGGGAACGGTCGAGGTCGCCGAGGCCGCCTGCCATGCCCGTCTCCGCCTCGCGGTCGATGGCCCAAGGCCCCCAGGCGAGTGAGCAGGCGGGCAGTCCAAGGGCGGAACGGTGGTGGGCCAAAGCGTCCAGGTAGGCGTTGGCGGACGCGTAGTTGGCTTGGCCGGGCGCGCCGAAGGTGCCGGCTACGGAGGAGAACAGCACGAAGGCGGTGAGCGGCAGGTCGCTGGTGAGCCGGTGCAGGTGCCATGCGGCATCCGCCTTGGGGCGCAGCACGCGCTCGAGACGGGCGGCGTCCAGGGAGGAGATCACTCCGTCGTCCAGCACACCGGCGGCATGGATGACACCGCGCAGGGGGTGCTCGTCCGGGATGTCCGCCAGCAGAGCGGCAAGTGCTTCGGGGTCCGCCGCGTCGCACGCGGCGAGGCGGACGTGGGCGCCGAGCGCGGTGAGCCGGTCGTGGAGGTCGGTGGCTCCGGGGGCGGCCGAACCGCGGCGGCTGACGAGCAACAGGTGCCGGACGCCGTGGGCGGTGACCAGGTGCCGGGCGACGAGGGCGCCGAGCGCGCCGGTGGCGCCGGTGATGAGCACCGTGCCGTCGGGGTCGAAGACCGGGGTGTTCTCGACGGTTCCGGTGCCCCGCTGTCGGCCTTCGATGCGGAACCGGGCGAGCCGGGCGCCGTACGGGGTGCCGGCACGGATCAGCAGTTCGGGTTCGGACGGGGTCACGAGGGTGGGGAGCAGCGCGGCGGAGTCGGGGTGACCGTCCAGGTCGGCCAGGACGATGCGGCCGGGGTTCTCGATCTGCGTGGAGCGGACCAGGCCCCAGACGGCGGCGCCAGCCGGGTCGGTGACGTGTTCCTCGCCTTGGCGGGCCATGGCGCCTCGGGTGGCGACGACGAGTGTGGTCGTCCGGAAGCGGTCGTCGGCCAGCCAGGCCTTGAGGATGTCCAGGACCTGGTGGGTGAGCCGGTGGACGGCCTCGGCGGCCGGGCGGCCGGTGTCGTCTTCAGGGGCGCAGTCCAGCACGATCACGCCGGTTTCTTCCCCGACTGCTTCCCCGGCCGCGACGAGGTCGGCAGCGGAGCGGACCGTGAGAAGATCCGCCACGAACGCCGCCCCGCTTCTGGTGACCGGCCCGGTCACAGATGCCGTATCGCCCTCGGTGGCAAGCTGGACGGGGACCCAGTCCAGCCGGAAGAGGTTTTCGGGCCCTGCCTTCATGGCGCGCTGCGCCCCGAGGACGACCGGGCGGGCGGCCAGAGAATCCACCGTGGCCACCGGCGCGCCCTCGGCGTCGCTGATCTCTATGGAAACCGTCGAGGGTCCCGTGGGCCTCAGGTGTACCCGCACGGCCGAGGCGCCCGTGGCGTGCAGAGTCACGCCGCTCCACGTGAACGGCAGGCGCGGACCGCCCTCGGTCCCGGCCTCACCGTGGTCGGTGGCGTCGAGGGCCAACGGGTGCAGGGCGGCGTCGAGGATGGCCGGATGGAGGCCGAACTCCCCGGCCTGATCGGCGACATGGTCGGGCAGGATGACCTCGGCAAAGAGTTCTCCCTCCCGTCGCCAGACGCAGCGCAGCCCCTGGAACGCGGACCCGTAGTCCAACCCCTGGGCGGCGAGCAGGTGGTAGGCGTCGTCCAACGGCAGCGGTTCCGCATCGGCGGGCGGCCACTCGGCGGGTTCACCGCAGTCCTCGGGAGGGCGGGAGGCAGCGGGACGCAGCACTCCCGAGGCGTGGCGGGTCCAGGGCGCCTCGGCGGCGGGATCATCGGGACGGGAGTAGATCTCCAGGATCCGCCGCTCTCCCGACGCCCCGTCCTCGGCCACCGATTCCCGGTCGGCACGGGCGATGACCTGGAGTACCACGCCGCCGCCCGCGGGGAGCACCAGAGGTTCCTCAAGGGTGAGGTCCTCTATTACGGGGCAGCCTGTCTCGTCACCGGCGCGGATCGCCAGCTCGACGAAGCCGGTGCCGGGGAAGAGGACGGTGCCTCCCACGGCGTGGTCGGCCAGCCAGGGATGGGCACGGAGAGAGAGCCGTCCGGTGAGGATCACGTGCTCGGAATCGGCCGGACGCACGGCGGCGCGCAGGAGAGGGTGCCCGGCCGGGTCCAGCCCGGCGGCGGACACGTCGGCGGCGGCATCGGGCGTGTCCATCCAGTAGCGCTGGTGTTGGAAGGGGTAGGTGGGTAGGTCGACGGTGCGGGCGCCGCGTCCGGCGAAGAACGCCGTCCAGTCGATGGTGACGCCTCGGGTGTGCAAGTCACTCAGGGTCGTGAGGAGTTGGTTGGTCTCGGGTCGGTCGCGGCGTTGCACGGCGAGGAACACGGCCTGGTCGCCGCCGCCCAGACCTGAGAGCACAGCCTGCGGGCCGATCTCCAGGAAGGTGCGTACGCCCCCTTCCTCCAGGGCCTGGATGCCGTCGTGGAAGCGGACGGTTTCGCGGACATGCCGGACCCAGTACTCGGGATCTTGCAGGTCGGTCGGGTCGGCCAGGCGTCCGGTCACGTTCGACACGACCGGTATCCGCGGCTCGTGATAGGTCAGCCCGGATGCCACCCCCCGGAACTCCCGAAGCATCGGCTCCATCAGCGGGGAGTGGAAGGCGTGGGAGACCTTCAACCGGGTCGAGCGTGCGAAGTGCCCAGCCAGCTCGGTGACAGCTGCCTCGTCTCCGGAGACCACCACAGAGGTGGGTCCGTTGACAGCGGCCACGGCTACAGCCATGTCGTCACGGTCGGCGATACGGTGCCGTACCTCTTCCTCGGTGGCCTGCACGGCGACCATCGCCCCACCAGCCGGAAGAGCGTCCATCAACCGGGCACGGGCAGCGACCAACACGGCCGCATCCTCAAGGGACAGGACACCGGCGACATGTGCGGCGACCAACTCACCGATGGAGTGCCCCGCCACGAAGTCCGGCCGTACCCCCCACGACTCCAGCAACCGGTACAGCGCCACCTCAAAGGCGAACAGGGCCGGTTGGGTATACCCGGTGCGGTCCAGCGCACCGCCGCCCTCCCACATCACCTCCCGCAACGGCAGACCAAGCACCCCGACCGTCTCGTCCAGGGCATGGGCGAAGACCGGGAAAGCGTCGTACAGCTCCCGCCCCATACCGACCCGCTGACTGCCCTGTCCGGAAAACACGAACGCCGTCTTCCCCTGGACCGGCGTCCCACCCGGCTGCTCACCCGAGGCGACAGCAGCCAGACCACGCAGCAGTTCCTCACGATCGGACCCCACCACCACCGCCCGGCGCTCGAAAACCGACCGCGCCGTAACCAACGAGAAGGCGACATCCAGCACCGACAGATCCGACCTCTCAGCCACGTGCGCGGCCAGTTGTTCCGCCTGCGCCCGCAACGCCGTCTCACCACGCGCCGACAACACCCACGGCACAGCGGGAAGAACAGGAGCAGCGGTTTCACTCTCCTCCGCAGGCTCGACAGCCTCTTCAAGGATGACGTGCGCGTTGGTGCCGCTCATGCCGAAAGATGAGACGCCAGCGCGGCGGGGGTGGCCCGCGCGGTCCCAGGGGCGGGCCTCGGTGAGGAGTTCCACCGCACCCGCCGACCAGTCCACATGCGGCGAAGGCTCGTCCACGTGCAGTGTCCGGGGCAGGACCCCGTGCCGCATCGCCATCACCATCTTGATCACACCGCCGACACCGGCCGCCGCCTGCGCATGCCCGATGTTCGACTTCAACGACCCCAACCACAGAGGGCGTTCGGGCGAACGGTCCCTGCCGTAGGTGGCCAGCAGTGCCTGGGCCTCGATCGGATCGCCAAGGACGGTGCCGGTGCCGTGGGCCTCCACGGTGTCGATCTGGTCGGCGGACACCCTGGCGTTGGCGAGGGCCTGCCGGATGACGCGCTCCTGGGCGGGGCCGTTGGGCGCGGAGAGGCCGTTGCTGGCACCGTCCTGGTTGACGGCCGAGCCGCGCAGTACGGCGAGTACCTCGTGGCCGTTGCGGCGGGCGTCGCTGAGACGTTCCAGCACGAGGATGCCGACGCCCTCGGACCAGCTGGTTCCGTCCGCGGCGGCGGCGAAGGATCGGCAGCGGCCTGAGCGGGAGAGGGCGCCCTGGCGGCTGAACTCCACGAACATGTCGGGGGTGGACATCACGGCGACGCCGCCGGCCAGAGCAAGCGTGCACTCCTTCTGCCGCAGCGCCTGGGCCGCCAGGTGGAGCGTGACAAGTGACGATGAACATGCGGTGTCCACGGTCACCGAGGGGCCTTCCAGGCCCAGGGTGTAGGACACGCGTCCGGAGACGATGCTGCCGGAGATGCCGCTCATGGCGTAGTCGTGGTACATCACGCCGGCGAACACGCCGGTCGGTGTGCCCCTGAGGTCGGCGGGCGGAATGCCGGCCCGTTCGAGTGCCTCCCATGAGGTCTCCAGCAGGAGTCGCTGCTGGGGGTCCATGGCCTGCGCCTCGCGCGGGCTGATGCCGAAGAACTCCGGGTCGAAGGCGGCAGCGTCGTAAAGGAAGCCGCCCTCGCGGACATAACTGGTGTCGGGGCGGCTCAACTGCGGGTCGTAGAGCCGTGCGGTGTCCCAGCCGCGGTCCTCGGGGAAGCCGCAGACGCCGTCGCGGCCCTCGGCGACGAGGCGCCACAGCTCGTCCGGGCCCGTGACACCGCCGGGGTAGCGGCAGCCGATGCCGACGATGGCGATGGGTTCCCGGGCGGCCGTGGTGAGTTTGCGGACCTGTTCCCGAAGCCGTTCCGTCTCCTTGACCGACGAGCGGAGCGCCGCGACGATCTTCTGTTCGTTGCCGGTCGTCGTCACGTCATACCTCCTGGCTGTCTTCGCCGGAGCCGGGCGCCGCACCGTCGAGCGCCATGCTGATCAAGCTGTCGGTGTCCAGGGCGTCGATGTCGTGGATGTCGTCGAAGGAGGCGCCCTCTCCGCCGTCGGCTCCGGCGGCGGTGCTGGGGAGGTCGAGCCCGGCGAGCTCCAGCAGCGTTTCGAGGAGCCCGGTGTCGCGCAGCCGCTTGAGCGGGATCTCCTGGAGCGCCTTGCGGACGTGTTCCTCGGTGGCGGTGCCGGTTCCGGCAGCCGTGTCGGCGGGGGCGAGTTCGGCGACCAAGGAGCTCGCGAGCGCGCGGGGGTTCGGATAGTCGAACACCGCGGTGGCGCGGACCTGAAGGCCGGTGGCGGCCTTGAGGCGATTGCGCAGTTCGACGCCGCCGAGGGAATCGAAGCCCATCGCCTGGAACGAGCGGTCCGGGTCGACGGCCTCGGCGGAGCTGTGGCCGAGGACGGCGGCGGTGTGGGTGCGGACCAGGTCGAGCACGGCGCGGGACCGTTCGGCGTCGGTGAGGCCGGCCAGCCGTTCGGCCAGCCCTGGCCCTTCGGTAGCCGCCGTACGACTGCCGCCCCGTGCGCGGACGGCGGTACGGCGGCCCGGTGCCGTCGCGGCCACGTCCCGCAGCATGGGCGGCACGCCGCCGACCCGGTCGCGGATCACCACGGGATCCAGGTGCACCGGCACCAGGGCAGGCAGACCCGTGCGAGTGGCCAGGTCGAACAGTTCGAGGCCGTCAGCGGGGGCGAGTTCGGTCATACCCCAGCGGCGGGTGCGTTCGACATCTGTGGTGGTCAGCCCTTGGATCATGCCGCGCTGCTCGTCCCAGAGGCCCCATGCCAGGGCGTGGGCGGGCAGGCCCGCGGCGACGCGGTGCTCGGCGAGTGCGCTGAGGAACTGGTTCGCCGCGGCGTAGTTCCCCTGACCCGGGCCGTCCACGACGCTGGACGACGAGGAGTAGAGCACGAACGCGGTCAGCGGGTGTTCGCGGGTCAGCTCGTGCAGATGCCAGGCCGCGTCCACCTTTGCTGCGAGTACGTGGTCAACCTGTTCAGGCGTGAGAGCGCCGATGACACCATTGGCAGCGACGCCGGCGGCGTGCACGACGGCGGTGAGCGGATGGCCCGGGTCGATGCCGGCGAGCAGCTCCGCGAGCGCGTCCCGGTCGGCGACGTCACACGCCTCGACCCGCACCTCGGCACCGGCCTCGGACAGCTCCGCCACCAACTCCGCCGCGCCCTCCGCCGCCATCCCGCTCCGATTGGTCAGCAGTAGATGACGGATGCCGTGCTCGGTGACCAGGTGACGGGCGACAAGCGACCCCAGTCCCCCGGTACCGCCCGTGACGAGCACGGTTCCCGGGCCGATCTGCCACGGCTCGGGAGCTTCGGAGCGCGGCTCGGCCTCCTCGACCGTCACACGGGCCAGTCGCGGGACGCTGATCCGCCCGCCACGGACGGCCAGTTGGGGCTCCCCGGTAGCCACGGCGACGGCAAGGGCCGCCTCGGATGCGGGGTCGTCGTCCAAGTCGGCCAGCACGAACCGGCCGGGGCTCTCCGCCTGGGCCGAGCGCACCATGCCCCAGACCGCGGCACCGGCCAGATCGGTGACCGGATCGCCCGCGCCGACGGAGACGGCACCCTTCGTGGTCACGACCAAGCGGATCGACTCCTCATCATCATCGAACACCCGGGACTGGAGAGCCGCGAGCACGGCGTGGGTGGCCGCGCGTACGCGCTCCGGGACGGGGGCGGTGAGGTCGGTGACCACCTCGTGGATCTCCACGGGCGGGGTCGGGGCGTCCGCGGTCGGTCCGTGGGACACAGGAGTCCAGGAGACCCGGAAGAGGGAAGAGTGCAGGGCTGCCTGGGCGGCGCCGTCTCCGGCGGCGAGCCGGTCGGACGTCACCGTGCGCGTGACCATCGAATCCACGGACAGCACCGGGGCACCCGCGCCGTCAGCGGTGACGATCCGCACAGTCCCCGCGTCGTCCTTGTCGGGTGTGAGCTTGATCCGCAGCAGGGACGCGCCGGAAGCATGAAGCCGTACGCCACTCCAGGCGAAGGGGATCGACGGCCCGGTGTCACCGGCGTCTGCGCCCTGCCCGGTCAGGAAGAACTTGGTGTGCAGGACGGCGTCCAGCAGAGCCGGATGCAGTCCGAAGTCCGCCGCGTCCCCCACCGCCTGTTCCGGAAGGGCCACCTCGCCGAAGAGGTCATCGCCGCGCCGCCACACCGCGCGGACGGCCTGGAAGACCGGGCCATAGGCGAAGCCGTGGTCGACGAGCTGCTCGTAGAAGCCGTCCAGCGGGATGGGTGTGGCGCCTTCCGGCGGCCAGATCTCCATCCCCGATGCCCCGGCCTGGCCGGAGTCGACCGAGAGCAGGCCTTCGGCGTGCAGCGTCCATGCGCCGTCGGTGTCCGCCCCCTCGGCGCGCGAGTGGATCTGGAAGGACCGACGATCGTCGCTGTCCGGCCCGTCGACGGTGACCTGGAGAGCCGCGCCACCGCGCTCCGGGAGCAGGAGCGGTGCGTGAAGGGTCAGTTCCTCCAGCAGTCCGCAGCCCACCTCGTCACCAGCCCGGACCGCCATCTCGACGAAGGCCGTACCGGGCAGCAGTACGGTGCCCAGGACTCCGTGGTCGGCCAGCCACGGTTGTGCCTGACGGGACAACCGCCCGGTGAGCGCCACCCCACCGGTTGCGGGCAGCCCCACCACCGCACCCAGCAACGGATGCCCGGCGACCTCCAGACCGGCCCGCTCCACGTCCGGAGCACCACTGTCGGAGTCCATCCAGTAGCGCTGGTGTTGGAAGGGGTAGGTGGGTAGGTCGACGGTGCGGGCGCCGCGTCCGGCGAAGAACGCCGTCCAGTCGATGGTGACGCCTCGGGTGTGCAAGACACCCAGGGTGGTGAGGAGTTGGTTGATCTCGGGTCGGTCGCGGCGCTGCACGGCGAGGAACACGGCCTGGTCGCCGCCGCCCAGACCAGAGAGCACAGCCTGCGGGCCGATCTCCAGGAAGGTGCGTACGCCCTGTTCCTCGAGTGCCTGGATGCCGTCGTGGAAGCGGACGGTTTCGCGGACATGCCGGACCCAGTACTCGGGGTCTTGCAGGTCGGCCGGGTCGGCCAGGTGTCCGGTCACGTTCGACACGACCGGTATCCGCGGCTCGTGATAGGTCAGCCCGGATGCCACCTCCCGGAACTCCCGAAGCATCGGCTCCATCAGCGGGGAGTGGAAGGCGTGGGAGACCTTCAACCGGGTCGAGCGTGCGAAGTGCCCAGCCAGCTCGGTGACAGCTGCCTCGTCTCCGGAGACCACCACAGAGGTGGGTCCGTTGACAGCGGCCACGGCTACAGCCATGTCGTCACGGTCGGCGATACGGTGCCGTACCTCTTCCTCGGTGGCCTGCACGGCGACCATCGCGCCGCCGGTCGGAAGAGCGTCCATCAACCGGGCACGGGCAGCGACCAGCACCGCCGCATCCTCAAGAGACAGGACACCGGCGACATGCGCGGCGACCAGCTCGCCGATGGAGTGCCCGGCCACGAAGTCCGGCCGTACCCCCCACGACTCCAGCAACCGGAACAGCGCCACCTCAAAAGCGAACAGGGCAGGTTGGGTATACCCGGTGCGGTCCAGCGCACCGCCGCCTTCCCACATCACCTCCCGCAACGGCAGACCAAGCACCCCGACCGTCTCGTCCAGGGCATGGGCGAAAACCGGGAAAGCCTCGTACAGCTCCCGCCCCATACCGACCCGCTGACTCCCCTGTCCGGAAAACACGAACGCTGTCTTCCCCTGGACCGACGTCCCACCCGGCTGCCCACCCGAGGCGACAGCAGCCAGACCACGCAGCAGTTCCTCACGATCGGACCCCACCACCACCGCCCGGTGCTCGAACACCGACCGCGCTGTGACCAGCGAGAAGGCGACATCCAGCACCGACAGATCCGACCTCTCAGCCACGTGCGCGGCCAGTTGTTCCGCCTGCGCCCGCAACGCCGTCTCACCACGCGCCGACAACACCCACGGCACAGCGGGAAGTTCATCGCGTGACGGCTCGACCGGGGCTACGGCTTCTTCGGCATCCGGGGCCTCTTCGAGGATGACGTGGGCGTTGGTGCCGCTCAGGCCGAAGGAGGAGACGCCGGCCCGGCGCGGATGCCCGTTGTGCTCCCACGGGCGGGCCTCCGTCAGCAGCTCCACTTCGCCCGCCGACCAGTCCACATGCGGCGACGGCTCATCGGCGTGCAGCGTCCGGGGCAGGACCCCGTGCCGCATCGCCATCACCATCTTGATCACACTGGCGACGCCGGACGCGGCCTGGGTATGGCCGAGGTTCGACTTCAGCGAGCCCAACCACAACGGCCGCCCCTCGGGGCGCCCCTGGCCGTAGGTGGCCAGCAGTGCCTGGGCCTCGATCGGGTCCCCGAGCGAGGTTCCGGTGCCGTGGGCCTCCACGGCGTCGATGTCGGCGGGGCCGAGGCCGGCGGTGCCGAGGGCCTTGCGGATGACACGTTGCTGGGAGGGGCCGTTGGGGGCGGTGAAGCCGTTGGAGGCCCCGTCCTGGTTCACCGCCGAACCGCGGATGACGGCCAACACCCGGTGCCCGTTGCGCCGCGCGTCGGAGAGCCGTTCCAGGACGAGGACACCGACGCCCTCGCCCCAGCTCGTCCCGTCGGCCGCGGCCGAGAACGCCTTGCAGCGGCCGTCGCGGGACAACGCTCCCTGTCGGCTGAACTCGGTGAACATGTCCGGGGTGGCCATCACGGAGACGCCACCCGCCAGGGCCAGCGAGCACTCGCCCCGGCGCAGCGCCTGAGCCGCGAAGTGCAGGGCGACCAGGGAGGAGGAACAGGCCGTGTCGACGGTCACCGACGGCCCTTCCAGGCCGAGGGTGTAGGAGACACGGCCCGAGATGGTGCTGCCCTGGATGGCACTGGTGACGTAGTCGTGGTGCATGAGGCCTGCATACACGCCGGTGGGACTGCCCTTGAGTGTGCCGGGGGCGATACCGGCGCGTTCGAAAGCCTCCCAGGAGGCTTCCAG
The DNA here is from genome assembly GCF_042724175.1 of Streptomyces sp. NPDC127084. Classification (NCBI taxonomy): domain Bacteria; kingdom Bacillati; phylum Actinomycetota; class Actinomycetes; order Kitasatosporales; family Streptomycetaceae; genus Streptomyces; species Streptomyces sp. NPDC127084. Next base: position 3,414 of record NZ_JBHXFA010000160.1, on the reverse strand, counting down.
CAGTACGCGGAGCTGGGGGTCGAGACGGTGTGCCTCACGCGGGCTGATACCGAAGAAGTCGGGGTCGAACTCGGCCGCGTCGTAGAGGAATCCACCGTCCAGCACATAGGTGGTCTCGGGGCGGCTCAACTCGGGATCGTAGAGCCGTTCGAGGCGCCAGCCGCGGTCGGTTGGCGGGTCGGCGGTGATGCCGTCGACTCCGTCGGCGACGAGCTGCCAGAGTCCTTCCGGGTCGGTGACGCCGCCGGGGTATCGGCAGGCCATACCGATGATGGCGACGAGGTCGTCGTCGGTCTCGGCGGGGGGTACGGTCGCCGAGGCGCCGGCCGTGTCGAGGCCGGTGCCCGACGCCTCGGCGAAGAGGAAGTCGGCCAGGACCCGTGAGCTGGGGTAGTCGAAGACCACGGTGGCCGGGATCCGCAGGCCGGTCGTGGTCTGGAGCCGGTTGCGCAGCTCGACGGCGGTGAGGGAGTCGAAGCCCAGTTCCTGGAAGGCGCGCTCGGATTCGATCAGGTCGGCGGATTCGTGGCCGAGTACGGCGGCGACCTCGGACCGTACCAAGTGCAGTACGGCGGACGCGCGTTCCGTGTCGGGCAGCCCGGCCAGTCGCTGGGCCAGGGGTGTGTCGCCCGACCCGGTGCCGGCCCGGGCTGAGGGCCGGTTGGAGAGGGGCCGGTGAGCGGGCGTGGCACGGACCAGGCCGCGGAACAAGGCGGGGATGCCTTCGGCTCGGTGCTGGATGGCCGTCTTTTCGAGGTGGACCGCCACGGGCACCGGGGTGTCGCTGGCGAGGGCGGCATCGAACAGCCGGAGTCCTTCGTCAACGGCGAGTTCGATCATGCCCCAGCGGTTGACGCGCAGGATGTCGGCGCGCTTGAGCCGTTGGATCATGCCCTGCTCACCGCCCCACAGCCCCCAGGCAATGGAGTGTGCGGGCAGACCGGCTGCCACGCGCTGCTCGGCGAGGGTGTTGAGGAAGAGGTTAGCGGCGGCGTAGTTGCCCTGGCCGGGGCCGTCGACCAGGCAGGACGACGAGGAGAAGAGGACGAACGCGGTGAGCGGCAGGTCTCGGGTGAGCTCATGCAGATGCCAGGCGGCGTCTGCCTTCGGGCGGAGCACGTAGTCCAGTTGGTCGGGTGTGAGTGCCCCGACGACGCCGTTGTCGGCGACACCTGCGGTGTGCACGACGCCTCTGAGGGGGCGGTCCGCGGGGATCGCGGCAAGCAGACCGGCCAGCGCGTCCCGGTCGGTGACGTCGCACGCCTCGACCCGCACCTCGGCACCGGCCGCGGACAGCTCCGCCACCAACTCCGCCGCACCCTCCGCGGCCATCCCGCTCCTGCTGATCAGCAGCAGATGACGGACACCGTGCTCGCTGACCAGATGACGGGCGACCAGCGACCCCAGCCCCCCGGTACCGCCCGTGACAAGCACCGTACCGGCGGCATCCCAGGGGCTGACCTGAGCTCCGTCCGCACCCGGCTGGATCGCGGACAGCGCCTCCAGCCTCGGGACGCTCAACGCTCCGGCTCTGATCGCGACTTCGGGTTCCCCGGTGGCGACCGCGGCGGCCAGGGCGGCCTCCGATGCCGGCTCGTCGTCCAGGTCGACGAGGACGAACCGGTCCGGACTCTCGGCCTGCGCGGAACGCACCAGTCCCCGGACGGCCGCCGCCGCCAGGACGGTTGCCGCCGAGTGCCCGCCGTCCGGCGCGTCGGGGACTGTGACCGAGCCTCGGGTGACCACGACGAGACGGCCGGGGCCCTGCCACTGCTGGAGGGCGGTCAGGACGTGCTGGGTCGCCGCACGGACCTGGGCCGGCGGCTGGGCGGCAGGCTCAGGTACGGGAAGGTGCAGCACGGTGAAGCCGTCGCCCGCGTCGGCGGCGCCCCCGACCGCAGGCGCGGGCACCCAGCCCACGCGGTAGAGGGAGTCCTCGGTGCCCCGGAACGCCTGAAGCTGTTCCGGTGAGACAGGCCGCGCGATCAGCGACTGCACGGTGACGACGGGAGCACCGGCCGGGTCGGCGACCGTCATACGCAGGCCCGCGCCGTGCGGGGAGACCCGGACGCGGACAGCGGTTGTCCCGGCCGTGTGCAGGGCGACCCGGTTCCAGGCGAAGGGGATGGAGGTCTCCCCCATGCCCTTGCCGTCGGAGCCGCCGTCGTCGAGGAAACGGGTCTGCAACGCGGCGTCCAGCAGTGCGGGATGCACACCGAAGGCGGCGGCGTCGGACGAGGTGTCAGCGGGCAGGGCGATCTCCGCGAAGAGGTCCCGGCCGCGCCGCCAGGCGGCCCGCAGTCCCTGGAAGACGGGTCCGTAGGCGAAGCCCTGCTCCACCAGCCGCTCGTACAGTCCGTCGATGTCGAGCGACGAGGCGTTCTCGGGAGGCCAGACGACCAGGTCGTCGTCACGGTTCGCGTCCCGGTCGTTCCTGTCGGCGGGGGTCTCCGCGACGGCCAGGACTCCCGCAGCGTGACGCAGCCAGGGACCAGCATCGTCCTCCTCGTCGCGGGAGTAGACAGCCACGGATCGGGCGGCCGTACCGTCCGGCGGGCCCACCACGACCTGGAGCATGGTCCCTGCCCGCTGGGAGAAGACCAGCGGGGCCTCGATGGTCAGTTCCTCGATGAACGGGCATCCCACCTCGTCACCCGCGCGGACCGCCAGTTCGACGAACCCGGTGCCGGGCAGCAGCACGGTGCCCATGACGGTGTGGTCGGCCAGCCAGGGGTGGGTGCGCAGGGAGAGACGGCCCGTGAGGACGATGCCGTCGGAGTCCGCTAGCGGAACGACGGCGCTGAGCAGCGGATGTTGGATCGTGCGCTGGCCGATGGACGCCGGATCGCCGGTCGGAACAGCCGGGTTCACCCAGTAGCGCTTGCGCTGGAAGGGGTACGTCGGCAAGTCCACGGTGCGGGCACCGCGTCCGGCGAAGAACGCCGTCCAGTCGATTCCCACACCGAGGGCGTGCATCTGACCGAGAGCGGTGAGGAGTTGGTTGGTCTCGGGTCGGTCGCGGCGTTGTGCGGCGAGGAACACGGCCTGGTCGCCGCCGCCCAGCCCGGCCAGTACTGCTTGCGGGCCGATCTCCAGGAGGGTGCGTACGCCCTGTTCCTCGAGTGCCTGGATGCCGTCGTGGAAGCGGACGGTTTCGCGGACGTGCCGAACCCAGTACTCGGGGTCTTGCAGGTCGGTCGGGTCGGCCAGGCGTCCGGTCACGTTAGACACAACCGGTATCCGCGGCTCGTGATAGGTCAGCCCGGACGCCACCCCCCGGAACTCCGCGAGCATCGGCTCCATCAGCGGGGAGTGGAAGGCGTGGGAGACCTTCAACCGGGTCGTACGCTCGAAATGGCCGACCAGCTCCGTAACAGCTGCCTCGTCTCCGGAGACCACCACAGAAGTGGGTCC
>NZ_JBHXFA010000159.1:12856-15341 GCF_042724175.1 Streptomyces sp. NPDC127084 | reverse complement strand
GGATCCGGTAGGCCATCGGCCGTTGGTGACGTGGAGCCCGAACGCGTCAGCGTGAGCGGCGTGGCTCAGACCGCGGAGCCGGCCTTCCAGTCGGCCCAGCCCATGTTCCAGCCGTTGAGACCGTTGTCGGGCTTGATCGTCTTGTCCTTGGAGTTCTTCACGATCACGACATCGCCGATGATCGAGTTGTTGAAGAACCACGCGGCGGGCTGGTTCGAGTCACCCGCGCCCTTGACGTCGTTCAGGCCGATGCAGCCGTGGCTGGTGTTGACGTTGCCGAAGACGCTGTCGTCACCCCAGTAGTTTCCGTGCACGAACGTGCCGGACGCGGAGAGCCGCATGGCGTGCGGGACGTCCTTGATGTCGTACTCGCCCTTGCCGTCGTCGTCTGTGAACCCGACGGTGGCACCGTTCATCCGGGTCTCCTTGAACTTCTCGGAGATCACCATCTGACCGTTGTAGGTGGGGTTCTCGGGCGAACCGGCGGAGATCGGGATCGTCTTGACCGTCTTGCCGTCCCGGGTGACCTTCATGGTCTTCGAGGAGGCGTCGACGGTGGTGACCTGGTTGCGGCCGATCTTGAAGGAGACCGTCTTCTCCTGTACGCCGTACACGCCCTCGGCGCCCTCGACGCCGTCGAGGTTCAGCTTCAGGGTGACGGTGGAACCGGCCTGCCAGTACTGGTCGGGGCGGAAGTCGAGCCGCTGGGAGTTGAACCAGTGGCCGACGACCTCCTGACCGCTGCTGGAGCTGACGGTGATACCGGACTGGACAGCCTTGCGGTCCGTCATCGGCTTGTTGAACTTGATCGAGACCGGCATACCGACACCGACGGTGGAGCCGTCCTCGGGCGTGAACTCGCCGATGAAGCTGTCATCGGGCGAGACCGTGGTGAAGGACGCGTTCTCGTGAGCCTCACGGCCCTTGGAGTCCTTGGCGGTAGCCGTGATCTTGTAGGTGGTGGCGCGCTCGAGCTGCCCGTTGGGCTGCCAGCTCTTGCCGTCGGCTGCCAGGGTGCCCTCGACGGCCTGGCCGTCCTTCGTGGTCATGGTGACCGAGGTGAGCGTACCGTCACTGACGGTGACCTTGGTGTTCTTGTTGATGCTGGCGTTGGTCGCGCCGTTCTTCGGCGAGATGGCTATTCGGGCGTCCGACGAGTCCTTCGCCGCCGCCTCGTCGACCTGGTCCTGTGAGTTCTTCGAGCCGTCGGCGGCGGCCTTGTCCGCGCTGCTGCTGCATCCGCTGAGCACCAGGACACTGCCGAGCACCACGGACGCTGCCGCGAGGGCCCTGCGCCGCTTGCTGTCCGTCATCACACGCTTCTCCATAGTCGCCGCTGTCCCGCCAATTCCTGCCAACGCATTCAAGAAGACCCAAAAGGGGTCGTCCGGTTCCACATCTGATGAAAGATGTGGGCAACACCACTCACCGACGCGGTCTGCGCCGCGCCGGTTGCGGCTGGCTGCTCCGGTTTCGCAACGGCCCCTTCCCCCCGGGGCCACCGGGCCCGCCCTGAGGGGGGCCCGGCGTCACTTCTGCCCCGCGTCGACGCGGGTCACGCGTCCTCATCTTCCTCGTCGCTGCCCCACTCCTCCGCAGCGGGGTCGTAATCGACCTGTTCGCAGCTCCAGGACGCCTGCGCGAGCTCGATTCCCGGCACGTCGCTGATCAGGTCGAAGGGGTCCACGAGATAAGCGAGCGCCTCCGCGGAGTCCTCGCGCACCGTTGACCGCGCGTGGGAACGCTCGTCCTCCTGCATGTACTCGTCGGCTTCGACGCGCTCCAGCGCGGCGTCGCCGAGCGCTTCCGGTTCCTCGACCTCAAGTACCAATTCGACATGCAACCGCACATAGCGTGAAGACTCAGAAGGGGTCATACGCCGGAGCGTACGGCCCGAGGCGCCCGGCACTTTCCCGCGACCCGCTGCATTCATTAGCATCGCGGCAGCACCACCGAACGCGGTCAATTGGCCGCTGCCGCAAGGGGAACCGTCACGTGTCCGTCGCTCGCCGCCCGCTGCTCACCGCCACCGCGGCCGGGACCCTGCTCTGTGCGCTGTGGTTCGTCCCCTCAGCGAACGCGACGGCGGAAGCCGAGAGCCGGCAGTCGGCCGGGGCCGCCGCCGTAGCGCGGTCCGGAGCTTCCGCTTCCGGGCCGGAGGCAGGGGCCTCGAACGTGGCGGCGCAGGGCCAGGCCGACGGCTCGCCGCTGCGCCTCGCCGACACGGGCACGGTGGACACCACCCCGTACCTCGTCGCCGGTACCGCCTTGGTCGCCATCGGCGCCGGATTCGTGTCCTTCGCGACGCGGCGTGGTTCGCGCGCGTTCTGACACGTACTGACGCGTTCCGAAGTCGTCCGGAGTCCCAACGCCGGGGTCCGGAGTCCCAAGTCCGGGGTCCGGGTCCGGAGTCCCAACTCCGGGGTCCGTAGTCCGTACACGGCTCAGGCGCCCGGGTACGGTCCGGCGGTGAACCGTACCCGGG
>NZ_JBHXFA010000159.1:0-12846 GCF_042724175.1 Streptomyces sp. NPDC127084 | reverse complement strand
CCCCGGGTGTGCGGAGCGGGTACACGGGCACGGCCCCCGGGGCGGGGGCGGGGGCGACCCCGCCCCGGGGCCGCAGGGGCGTGACCGGTTGTGAGTGACCGCGCCGCTGACGGCGGCCGGGGTCAGGCCAGCGGTCCTGTCACCGGCTCGACCGCCGCCAGCAGTGCGCCGTCCTTGACGAACGCCTCGGTGGCGGCCAGTTCGGGTGCCAGGAAGCGGTCCGGGCCAGGGCCTTCGACGCCGGCGCCGCGCAGGGCGGCGATAGCCGCCCGGGATGCGGGAGCCGGGCTCAGGCTGCGGCGCAGCTCGATCGCGCGGGTCGCGGCGTAGAGCTCTATGGCGATGATCCTGGTGAGGTTGTCGACGGCGGTACGCAGCTTGCGGGCGGCGGACCAGCCCATCGAGACATGGTCCTCCTGCATGGCGGAGGAGGGGATGGAGTCGGCGGATGCCGGCACGGCGAGCCGCTTCATCTCGCTGACCAGGGCGGCCTGGGTGTACTGGGCGATCATCAGGCCCGAGTCGACACCGGCGTCGTCGGCGAGGAAGGGCGGCAGGCCGTGTGAGCGGTTCTTGTCGAGGAGCCGGTCGGTGCGGCGTTCGGCGATGGAGCCGAGGTCGGCGGCGGCGATGGCGAGGAAGTCGAGCACGTACGCGACCGGCGCGCCGTGGAAGTTGCCGTTGGACTCGACCCGGCCTTCCCCCGCCCCGGTGCCGTCGACGAGCACCACCGGATTGTCCACGGCGGCGGCGAGTTCGCGCTCGGCGACGAGCAGCGCGTGGGCGAGGGTGTCCCGGCCCGCTCCGGCGACCTGCGGGGCGCAGCGTACCGAGTAGGCGTCCTGGACGCGGGGAGCCTCTTCCTCCTGGAAGTGGCCGGTGAGCTCGGAACCCTCCAGCACGGCCCGCATGTTGGCGGCGGCTGCCGCCTGCCCGGGGTGGGGGCGGATGGCGTGCAGCTCGGGGGCGAGTACCTTCGCGGTGCCGAGCAGGGCTTCGAGGCTGAGAGCCGCGGTGATGTCGGCGGAGGTGTAGAGCCGCTTCAGATCCGCGAGGGCCATGATCAGCATGCCGAGCATGCCGTCGGTGCCGTTCAGGAGGGCCAGGCCTTCCTTCTCGTGCAGCTCGACGGGCTTGATGCCGTGCGCGGCGAGCAGTTCGCCCGCCGGGCGTACGGTGCCGTCGGGGCCCTCCGCGTCGCCCTCGCCCATCAGGGCCAGTGCGCAGTGCGAGAGCGGGGCGAGGTCGCCGGAGCAGCCGAGGGAGCCGTACTCGTGGACGACGGGGGTGATCCCCGCGTTGAGCACATCGGCCATGGTCTGGGCGACCTCGGGGCGTACGCCGGTACGGCCGGACGCCACGGTCTTCAGCCGCAGGAACATCAGCGCCCGCACGACCTCGCGCTCGACGCGCGGGCCCATGCCGGCGGCGTGGGAGCGCACGATGTTGCGCTGGAGCTGGGTGCGCAGGTCGTGGCCGATGTGGCGGGTGGCGAGCGCGCCGAAGCCGGTGGACACCCCGTAGACGGGCTCGGGCTTCGCGGCCAGCGCGTCGACGACCTGGCGGGCGGCGGCGAGCGCCGTGCGCGCGTCGTCGGTGAGCTCGACGCGCGCGTTTCCGCGGGCGACGGCGATGACATCCTCGACGGTGGTCCCGGACGTCCCCACCGCGACAGTGTGCATATCCATATTCAGCACCCTACGGACTGAATCTGTCTCTGTCACCACCCGTTCCGGAGGACACCTCGCGGTCTCCTGGCAGTCCTCCTCGCGGCCCTCGTCCCGGTCTTCCGGCCGTGCTCCTCACAGCCGCGCGGACCTTCACGCGGTCCTCACTGGGGCGCGTCACGGAAGCGGCGCCGGTCCTGCGAAGTGGCAGGCGGCGTATCGGCGAGCGGGAGGACGGTGTCATCGCGCCCCGCCACCACCGGGCTCCGCGAACGGGCCGCCTTCGCCCGGTACTGGGCCGCGTCCGCGAGGCGGAAGAGCCGGCGGGCCGAACGGACCGGGCCGATCGGGTCGCCGGTCGACGCGACCCCGCAGGCCACCCCTTCGCCCAGCTTCAGCTCTCCCGCCCGCTCGCAGAGCTCCTCGGCCACCCGCACCACATCGTCCGCCGGATGACCCACCGTCAGCAGACAGAACTCGTCGCCGCCCAGCCGCGCGGCCAGCGCGCCAGGCAGCATCGCCCCGCACAGCGAGAGCACCGAGCCGAAGCGTTCGAGCAGCCGGTCCCCCGTGGCATGGCCGAGCGTGTCGTTGACCCGCTTGAGGCCGTTGAGATCGCAGACGACCAGTGAGACCACGGAACGATCCGCCCGGTACCGCTCGATCGCCGCGTCCAGGCGTACGTCCACGGCACGCCGGTTCGCCAGACCCGTCAGCGGGTCGGTGAACGCGAGGCGGCGCACCTCTTCCAGGCGCTCCTGCTGGGCGATCCCGGCAGCCACCACAGAGGCCAGGACGGTCGCGAAGTCGGCGTCGTCCCGGTCGAACACCGGTCGCTCAGCGGCCCTGGCCACATACAACTCGCCCCAGGCCCGCCCGTGCAGCACGATCGGCGCGACCACGCAGCAGCCCCGCCCACGCCGGCGGAGCGCGTCGACCCGGTGGTGGCTGTACCCGCGTCCACCCGGAGCGTCGGCCCCGTTCCCCTCCGCCGTCTCGACCCAGGCCCGCGGGGCCCCGCCCCCGGCCCACTGCTCGTGCAGGAACTCGGTGATCTCGGGGAAGCGGTGTACGGGGTAGGTCTCGCCCTCCGGGAACTCCTCCTCGTCCGGCGCCCGGTCCCCCGCGTTGACGAGCACCCTCAGCCGACCCCGGTCCCGCTCCCAGACCGACAGCGCGGCGAAACTCCCGTCCAGCGCCTCGCACGCGCCGATGGCCGCCGCGCGCCACGACTCGCGCGGAGTGTGCGCGGCGGCCATCGATTGTGCGAGCGCCACCACGGCTCGCAGCCGCACATCCTCACCCATCACCCCAGCTTAGGGTCCTTCGGACATCAGGGATGATTTCACCCTCCGGGGTACTCCCGGCTCAGTTCACTCCCCGGGCCACCGCGGCGTGCGCTTCTCGTTGAACGCCGCGACACCTTCCGCGCGGTCCCCGGAGAACGCGACCGAGCGCCACGCCGCGTCCTCGACCTCAAGCCCCGCGCGCAGGTCCAGACCGTGTCCGAGGCGCATCGCCCGCTTGGCCGCGCGCAGGCCGACCGGAGAGTTCGCCGCGATCCGCGCGGCGAGCTCCATCGCGGCCCCGCGAGCGTCGTCGTCATCGGCGAGCTCGTCCACGAGGCCCAACTCCCGCGCCTCGGCCGCTTCCACTCGCCGCGCGGTGAACACCAGCTCCGCGGCCCGTGCCGCGCCCACCCGGCGCGGCAGCAGTTGCGTACCGCCGCCGCCCGGGATAACACCGACCGACACCTCCGGCAGTCCCACGACCGCGGTGCGGTCGGCCACGATGACATCGCAGGCGAGCGCCAGCTCGAAACCGCCGCCGAGGGCGAAGCCGTGCACGGCGGCGATGGTCGGCATCGGCAGCTCCAGCACACCGGTGTAGGCGGCGCGGGCCGTCGGCCGCTGCCGCACGAGCTCGGCGTCCGTGAAGGAATTGCGCTCCTTGAGGTCGGCGCCGACACAGAAGGCCCTGTCGTTCGACGAGGTCAGCACGGTCACCCGCACCGAGGAGTCCGCCGTGAGCGCGTCACAGGCCGCGCCGATCGAGTGCGCCATGTCGGTGGAGACGGCGTTCATCGCTTTGGGCCGGTCGAGTACCAGCTCCGCGACATGGCCATCCTCATGGCGGCGTACGGCGACGAACTCCCCGAAGCGCTGCTCGGACATGATCAAAGCCTCCCGGTTGACGACGATGTTAACGATGGTTCACCGGGAGGTGATATTAGGTGCCCCGCCTCGTCAGCAGCCAGGGTTCGACCACTCCGAGTCCACGCACCGGCCGCTGCCACATGGGCTGCATCGCGAAGCGGTACTTCGGCGACGGCGCCGCCCCCTCGCCCTGCGGGCCTGCCGTGCCGTCCGCGTCGCTCGCGCCTTCCTTCTCGGCCATGGCCGCCTCCTCAGCGGCCTTGGCCTCGGAGACCGGCGCGTCGCCGGTACGGGCGAGCTCCTCGGCGAACGCCCCGTCCACCAGGACGGCGTCCCTCGGGGCTATCGAGGTGAGCCTGCTGGCCAGGTTCACCGTCGTACCGAACACGTCGCCCATCCGCGTGGTGACCGTCCCGAAGGCGATCCCGACCCGCAGCGCGGGCATCGTCTCGTCGTTCGCCATCGTCTCCACCAGCCGCATGGCGATCTCCGCCGCCGTGCCCGCGTCATCCGCGGCGTAGAGCACCTCGTCACCGAGGGTCTTGATCAGCCGTCCGCCGTGCGCGGCCACCAGATCGGCGCAGGTGGTCTCGAACGACTCCACCAGCTCGCCGAGCTCCTCTTCCTCAAGGCGCCGGGTCAGCCGGGTGAAGCCCACGAGATCCGCGAAGCCGACCGCGAGCCTGCGGTCCACCATCTCCTCGTCGTCGCCGGCCTGCACGACCCGGCCGGTGGCGGCGGCGAGCTGGCGCCGCCATACGTAGACGAGGAACTCCTCGAGCTCCGGCAGCAGCAGCTCGACCAGCGGATACGTGACCTCGGTGCGGGTCATTCCCGGCTCCGGGGGCTCGGTCAGGCCCTCCAGGAACGAGTCGATCTGCCACTCGGCCAGCCGCGCCGTGGTCTGCCCGGTGGACCGGGCCACCTGCACCGCCATCGGCTCGCTCAGCAGGCCCGCCTCGACGAGACCGGCCAGTCGGCGCAGGGCGAGCACATCGGCCTCGGTGAGGGCCTTGGCCTGGCCGATGTCGGCGAAGCCCATGGCCCGCCAGAAACGGGAGGCGAGGTCCATGGACACGCCGGCGGTCCTGGCGGCCTGGAAAGGGGTGTAGCGGCGGTCGGCGCCGAGGATCAGCTGTTCGAGCCGGATGGCGAGGGGATCCTTGGTGGGCTCGGCTGTGTGGTCGACCTCGTGGTGCGGAGTCGGGTAGACCGAGTCGGACGACTGCTGCTTGCGCCCGCCCCCACCGCTTCCGGCGGAGCCACTGCGCGACCCACCGGACGCACCGGAGGCGCCGGAAGCGCCGGAACCAGCGGGACCCGATCCCCCGGAAGGCCCGGAAGGCCCGGAGGCGCCCGCGCCGGAACCGGAAGTCGTGTCGTCGACGGTCACCGGCCGCCTCCTGCCCGTTCCCTGCGCACTGCCCTGCCGATCTGTCATGCCGTGCCGGGTCCGCGCACATCGCGAACCCACCGGCGCGCCTCAACGATACGGCAGGTGTGCCCTAGCTCACGTCCGGGTCGCTCACCTCGTTCAGCCGCCCGGCCGCAGGTGCACGATGTCGCCCGCCCCAATGGGGTGGTCCTCACCGTCCGGAGTGGTCACGACCAGGCGTCCGTCCCCGTCTATGGCGACGGCCTCGCCGATCAGAGTGCGGTCCCCGGGCAGTTCGACCCGGACCCGCAGACCGAGCGTGGAACAGCCCGCCGCGTATGTCTCCTGGAGTCGGGACAGGTGCGGATCGCCATTGGCCGCGCGCCATTTCCCGTACCAGTCCTCCAGGGAACGCAGCAGCGCCCGCAGCAAGGGGTCGCGGTCGGTCGAGATCGCGTCGGCGAGGGCGAGCGAGCCCGCCCCCGGCACGGGCAGCTCATCGTCACTCAGGGTGACGTTGATGCCGATACCGATCACGACGCCGTCGTCACCGACACGCTCGGCGAGGATTCCTCCGGTCTTGCGCTCCTCGCCGCCGACCCGCACCAGCAGGTCGTTCGGCCACTTGAGGGCGAAGTCCGTGCCCGCCGCCTTGGCAAGGCCCGTCGCGGCGGCGACACCGGTGAGCAGCGGCAGCCAGCCCCAGCGGGCGACGGGCACGTCCGGCTTGAGCAGTACGGACAGGAAGAGCCCGGAGCGCGCGGGCGCCGTCCAGCTCCGGTCGAGACGGCCACGGCCAGCGGTCTGCTCCTCGGCGACCAGCACCGCGCCTTCCGCCAGCCCGGCAGCCCGGGCAGCCAGGTCGGAGTTGGTGGATCCGGTGGAGTCGACCACATCGAGGGAGGTCCACAGCCCACCGGGGCGCAGCAGGGCACGGCGCAGCGCCGTCGCGTTGAGCGGGGGCCGGTCGAGATTCGACCAGCGGCCTTCGGATGCCGCGGGAGGGGGAGGGGTCATACGGCACAGCTTGGCTCGTTCGAGGCCGGGAAGGCCAATACGGGTCCGGGAGAGCCAGCGTGAGGAGACCCGAGGAGACCCGAGAGCCGAGGAGAGCGGAGAGAACCGGGAGCAAAGCCACGAGCCCGTGCGGGCGGACCGCTCTTCGGCTCCCCCTGACGAGCCCCGGGGCGTCACACACGGCCCCCACCACAACGCGTCCCGTCACTCGCGCAAGCTCAGCGCGGTGTGGCAAACGCCGCACTGCGCCGCCGTAGCCGCGCCGATACGCTACGAGCCAGTAGCCCGACACCACCCCCGTACCCCGTCACCCCCATGACCAGCCAGGGAGCCGCAGCGCGATGTCCGAGCCGGCAGAGCCTCAAGAGATCGACATCCACACCACCGCTGGCAAGCTCGCAGACTTCCAGCGCCGCGTCCACGAGGCGACCCACGCCGGTTCCGCGCGTGCCGTCGAGAAGCAGCATGCCAAGGGCAAGCTGACTGCCCGTGAGCGGGTCGAACTCCTCCTCGACGAGGGTTCGTTCGTGGAGCTGGACGAGCTCGCACGGCACCGCTCCACCAACTTCGGCCTGGAGAAGACCCGTCCGTACGGAGACGGTGTCGTCACCGGCTACGGCACGGTGGACGGGCGTCCGGTGGCCGTGTTCTCGCAGGACTTCACGGTCTTCGGCGGGGCGCTGGGCGAGGTGTACGGCCAGAAGATCGTCAAGGTGATGGACTTCGCACTGAAGACCGGCTGTCCGGTGGTCGGCATCAACGACTCCGGTGGCGCCCGTATCCAGGAGGGCGTGATGGCCCTCGGTATGTACGGCGAGATCTTCCGCCGCAACACGCACGCCTCCGGTGTGATCCCGCAGATCTCACTGGTCGTCGGCCCCTGCGCGGGCGGCGCGGTGTACTCCCCGGCCATCACGGACTTCACGGTGATGGTCGACCAGACTTCTCATATGTTCATCACCGGCCCGGACGTCATCAAGACGGTCACCGGTGAGGACGTCGGCTTCGAGGAGCTCGGCGGCGCCCGTACACACAACACCACCTCCGGTGTCGCGCACCACATGTCGGGCGACGAGAAGGAGGCGATCGAGTACGTCAAGTCCCTGCTCTCGTACCTGCCGTCGAACAACCTCTCCGAGCCGCCCGCCTTCCCGGAGGAGGCCGTCCTCGACCTCACCGACGAGGACCGCGAGCTGGACACGCTGATCCCGGACAGCGCCAACCAGCCGTATGACATCCACACCGTCATCGAGCACGTGCTGGACGACGGGGAGTTCCTGGAGACCCAGGCGATGTTCGCGCCGAACATCGTCACCGGCTTCGGCCGGGTCGAGGGCTTCCCGATCGGCATCGTGGCCAACCAGCCGATGCAGTTCGCGGGCTGCCTCAACATCGACGCGAGCGAGAAGGCCGCGCGTTTCGTGCGCACCTGCGACGCGTTCAACATCCCGGTGGTGACCTTCGTGGACGTGCCCGGCTTCCTGCCGGGTGTCGACCAGGAGTACCACGGCATCATCCGGCGCGGCGCCAAGCTGATCTACGCCTACGCCGAGGCGACCGTCCCGCTGATCACCGTGATCACGCGGAAGGCCTTCGGTGGCGCGTACGACGTGATGGGCTCCAAGCACCTGGGTGCCGACCTCAACCTGGCCTGGCCGACCGCGCAGATCGCCGTCATGGGCGCGCAGGGCGCGGTGAACATCCTGCACCGCCGCACGATCGCGGCGGCCGGCGACGATGTGGAGCAGGTGCGCGCCGAGCTGATCCAGGACTACGAGGACACGCTGCTCAACCCGTACACCGCGGCCGAGCGCGGCTACATCGACGCGGTGATCATGCCGTCCGACACCCGGGCGCAGATCGTGAGGGGGCTGCGTCAGCTCCGGACGAAGCGGGAAAGCCTTCCCCCGAAGAAGCACGGGAACATCCCCCTCTAGGCCCGGCACACCCGAAAGGAGCCGCTGTGATCAAGGTCGTACGGGGCAACCCGACCCCCGAGGAGCTGGCCGCCGCACTGGCGGTGGTCCAGGCGCGCGCCGCGGCGACGGCTTCGGCCGCGTCCGGCGCGCCGAGGGTGCCCGAGGAATGGTCGGATCCGGCCAGGATCGCCCGGGCCCGGGCGCGCCGGCCGGGACCGCGGGCGTGGACGCGTACGTTCTGGCCCGCCTGAGCACCCGTTCGAAATCCGAACGACGCGGACGGGGTCGGCCGGACACAATGCGTCCATGACCGACCCCGCTCCTGCCCCCGCCCCCGTGCTCGCCGAGCCGATACCCGATTTCCACACCAAGCCCACGCTGAGCGGGACACGGGTGCTGCTCCGCCCGGTCACGGCGGACGACCTGCCCGCCCTGCTGCCGATGTTCCATGACCCGGAGGCGTCCCGGCTCACCGGCAACCACGCCGCCGACGACGGGCCCGACGAGGCACGGCTGCGGAAGTGGTACGCCACGCGCGGCGAACAGGACGACCGGCTGGACCTCGCCGTGGTCGACCGGGCGACGGGGAACGTCGTCGGCGAGGTGGTGCTCAATCTGTGGGACCAGGGCAACGAGAGCTGCAACTTCCGTATCTGCCTTGTGCCCGGTACGTACGGGAAGGGGCTGGGGACGGAGGCGACCCGGCTGATCGTCGGCTACGGCTTCGAGGAACTGGGGCTGCACCGCGTCTCGCTGGAGGTCTACGCCTTCAACCCGCGGGCACGCCGCGCCTACGAGAAGGCCGGGTTCGTCGCCGAGGGCGTGCTGCGTGACGCGCTGCTGTGGGAGGGCGAGCGGGTGGACGCGACGGTGATGTCGATTCTGGCGCCGGAATGGGCCCGGCACCGGGGCCTGCCGGTGGTCGAGCGGCTCTCCGGCAGTTGAGTACGCGTACTCAGGCGCCGGTGCGCGCCGGGGCCGCACGATGGAGCCATGCTCTGGTCAGACCCGAAGGACGAACCGCCCCAGGAGCTGCGCGACATGGAGGCGATGTTGCGCCGGGCTGGTGTGCTGCTGGCGCTGGTGATGATCATCGGCATGATCGTGGTGGGCCTGCGCTGAGTCCCGTCGGGGGCCTCTACACAGTCGGAACGCGTCGGCACGCATCCGACGCCCCTTCCCGCCACCGCGACACGCCCGGCGCCCTACGATGGCCCGCATGACCGATCAGCAGCGTCGCCGCCTCGTCCTCGCCTCAGCGTCCCCCGCCCGTCTCGGGCTGCTCCGCCAGGCGGGCCTCAGCCCCGAGGTGGTCGTCAGCGGGGTCGACGAGGAGGCCCTGAGCGCGCCGAGCCCCGCCGAGCTGGCGCTGCTGCTCGCAGAGGCGAAGGCCGCCGCCGTGGCCGACCGGGAGGAGGCCTCCGGGGCCCTGGTCATCGGCTGCGACTCGGTGCTGGACCTGGACGGCGAGGCACTCGGCAAGCCCGCCGACGCCGAGGAGGCCACCGCGCGCTGGAAGGCCATGCGCGGCAGGGCGGGCGTGCTGCGGACCGGGCACTGTGTGATCGACAACGCCACCGGGCAGCGTGCGTCGGCGACAGCGTCCACCGTGGTGAACTTCGGCGACCCGACGGACGCGGAGATCGCCGCGTACGTGGCGAGCGGCGAACCGCTGCGGGTCGCGGGAGCGTTCACCCTGGACGGGCGCTCATCGGCGTTCGTGGACTCCATCGAGGGCGACTACGGCAATGTCATCGGGCTGTCGCTGCCGCTGCTGCGACGACTGCTCGGCGAGCTCGGGATCGGGATCACGGACCTCTGGGTCTGAGCACCCACCCCGGCAGGGCCCACGCCGGTCCGCTCCCGGCCTACGCGGGGGCCGCGCCGCCCTGAGCGGTCGCCGGGCCCTCCGGGGTGCCGGTCGGCGCGGCGTCGCCGGACTCCTCCGGTGTGCCCGGCGCCCCCGACCCGTACACGACCAGCGCCAGCACGATCAGACCCAGCACCGCCATCATGAACGTGAAGGCGTGCCAGCCGATCAGACCCACGGTCACCGCGCCGACGACGCCGTGCATCACGGCGCAGACGATCAGCAGGACGCGCCCGAAGCGGCCCGGCGCACGGTCCCTGATGCCGGCGATCAGCAGCAGCAGCCCGCACGCGGCCAGGAAGAGACCGAAGACGCCGCCCATCACCCAGGTGGCGGTGACCATGTGGCTGGGGTCCATGCCATCGAGTGACATGTTCTGCTTCCCCACGAAGGTGGCCATGATGCCGTTGATGATCACGATCCCCACGGCCTCGAGGAAGAGCACGAGAGCGGCCACGACGGCCACCAGTCTGCGCGCCACGGCGCCCACCCCACAGTTCCCAGCGGTCTGTTACCAGTAGTACGAATGTCAGGGCGAACGCTACTAACGGGTAAACCCACGGACAAGGGCCAGAGCACAGGCAAAGAATCATTCGCCCATTCGTAGGGACTCCACAAAGAATCAAGCCGCGCGGCTTAATCCTTGGTCAGAGACCTAGGCCACACAGGAGGGCTACGCTGCACGACAGGAAGCAGGCGTACCGTGGTGCGACAAGGGGTTTCACGGTACGGGTATGTCCCGGATCACCCTCCGTGTGGGCAAGCTCACGAGTGGGAACGGGTCGAAAGCCCGTGTCGGTAGTCCCTAAACTCAGCGTGTTTGAGCGAAGTCTTCGGCGCGGTGACCCGCCGACCACTCCGGCCGGGAGGACCCCGGACGGGGTCCGGCCCGCGGCGTAGGTAGCCGCAGACCGGGGGTGGCATCCCCCCGGACCACACAGCAAGGAGGGAGCCATCGTGCGCAAGGTGCTCATCGCCAACCGAGGCGAGATCGCTGTCCGCGTCGCCCGTGCATGCCGGGACGCCGGGATCGCGAGCGTAGCCGTCTACGCCGATCCGGACCGTGACGCACTGCACGTCCGCGCGGCCGACGAGGCATTCGCCCTGGGCGGTGACACCCCGGCGGCCAGCTATCTGGACATGGGCAAGGTCCTGAAGGCCGCAGCCGATTCGGGCGCCGACGCCATCCACCCCGGATACGGCTTCCTCTCCGAGAACGCCGAGTTCGCCCAGGCGGTGCTGGACGCGGGGCTGACCTGGATCGGCCCGCCGCCGCAGGCGATCCGCGACCTGGGTGACAAGGTCGCCGCCCGGCATATCGCGCAGCGCGCCGGTGCCCCGCTGGTCGCCGGCACCCCGGACCCGGTCTCGGGCGCCGACGAGGTCGTCGCGTTCGCCCAGGAGCACGGCCTCCCTATCGCCATCAAGGCCGCCTTCGGCGGTGGCGGGCGCGGCCTCAAGGTCGCCCGCACCCTGGAAGAGGTCCCGGAGCTGTACGACTCCGCCGTGCGCGAGGCCGTGGCGGCCTTCGGCCGCGGCGAGTGCTTCGTCGAGCGCTACCTCGACAAGCCGCGCCACGTCGAGACCCAGTGCCTGGCCGACCAGCACGGCAACGTGGTGGTCGTCTCCACCCGTGACTGCTCCCTCCAGCGCCGCCACCAGAAGCTCGTCGAAGAGGCCCCCGCGCCGTTCCTGACGGACGAGCAGAACGCCGAGCTGTACCGCGCGTCCAAGGCCATCCTCAAGGAAGCCGGCTACGTCGGCGCGGGCACCGTCGAATTCCTCGTCGGCATGGACGGCACGATCTCCTTCCTCGAGGTCAACACCCGTCTCCAGGTGGAACACCCGGTCACCGAAGAGGTCACCGGTATCGACCTGGTCCGTGAGATGTTCCGGATCGCCGACGGCGAGGCACTCGGCTACGACGACCCGAAGCTGCGCGGTCACTCCTTCGAGTTCCGTATCAACGGTGAGGACCCGGGCCGCAACTTCCTCCCGGCACCGGGCACCGTCACCACCTTCGCGCCGCCGACCGGCCCTGGTGTCCGGCTGGACGCGGGCGTCGAGTCCGGCAGTGTCATCGGCCCCGCCTGGGACTCGCTGCTGGCCAAGCTGATCGTCACCGGCGCCACCCGTGAGCAGGCCCTTCAGCGCGCCCGGCGCGCGCTGGCGGAGTTCCAGGTCGAGGGCATGGCCACGGCCATCCCGTTCCACCGTGCGGCGGTGGCCGACCCGGCCTTCGCCCCGGAGGACGGCAAGCCGTTCACCGTCCACACCCGGTGGATCGAGACCGAGTTCGTCAACGAGATCAAGCCGTTCGCGGTCCCGGCGGACGCCGAGGTGGAGGACGAGCCCGGCCGCGAGACCGTGGTGGTCGAGGTCGGCGGCAAGCGCCTGGAGGTCTCCCTGCCGTCGTCGCTGGGCATGACCCTTGCCCGCACCGCCGCCGCCGGCGGCGCCAAGCCGAAGCGCCGCGCGGCCAAGAAGTCCGGCCCCGCTGCCTCCGGTGACACCCTCGCGTCCCCGATGCAGGGCACCATCGTGAAGGTCGCGGTCGAGGAGGGCCAGCAGGTCAACGAGGGTGACCTGGTCGTCGTCCTGGAGGCCATGAAGATGGAGCAGCCGCTGAACGCGCACCGTTCCGGCACCATCAAGGGCCTCTCCGCCGAGGTGGGCGCGTCGCTCACCTCCGGTGCGGTGATCTGCGAGATCAAGGACTGACACCTGCTACGTCCCGTGTGGGGGGGGGCCGGGGGTTTGCGGGGGGGGCCCCCCGCGCGCACGGGCGGGGGGGCGGGTGTGGGGGCGGGCCCGCACCCGGGGGAGCGCGGGGGGGGGGTGT
>NZ_JBHXFA010000158.1:4241-15372 GCF_042724175.1 Streptomyces sp. NPDC127084 | reverse complement strand
ACGTCCTGTTGCATTCTCCTCCGTCGCCGCCCTCTCAAGCTGCTCGCTTACTGATTGTACGGACCGTAGTCGTAGTCCTCCAGCGGAACGGCCTGGCCGGAGCCGGTGCCGAACGGCGAGTAGTCGATGTCGTCGTAGCCGACGGCCGAGTACATCGCGGCCTTGGCCTCCTCGGTCGGCTCGACCCGGATGTTGCGGTAGCGGGACAGGCCCGTACCGGCCGGGATGAGCTTACCGATGATGACGTTCTCCTTGAGGCCGATCAGGGAGTCCGACTTGGCGTTGATCGCCGCGTCGGTGAGGACCCTGGTCGTCTCCTGGAAGGACGCCGCCGACAGCCACGACTCGGTGGCGAGCGAGGCCTTGGTGATACCCATCAGCTGCGGACGGCCGGAGGCCGGGTGGCCGCCTTCCTCCACGACGCGACGGTTCTCCTTCTCGAAGCGAGAGCGCTCCACGAGCTCGCCCGGCAGCAGCTCCGCGTCGCCGGACTCGATGATCGTCACACGGCGCAGCATCTGCCGGATGATGATCTCGATGTGCTTGTCGTGGATCGACACACCCTGCGAGTTGTAGACCTTCTGGACCTCGCCGACCAGGTGGACCTGGACGGCCCGCTGGCCGAGGATGCGCAGCACGTCGTGCGGGTTGGTGGCACCCACGGTGAGCTTCTGGCCCACCTCGACGTGGTCGCCCTCGCCCACCAGCAGACGGGCACGCTTCGAGATCGGGAACGCCGTCTCGTCGCTGCCGTCGTCCGGGGTGACGACGAGCTTCTTGGTCTTCTCGGTCTCCTCGATCCGCACACGGCCGGAGGCCTCGGAGATCGGGGCGACACCCTTCGGGGTACGAGCCTCGAAGAGCTCGACGACACGGGGCAGACCCTGGGTGATGTCGTCACCGGCCACACCACCGGTGTGGAAGGTACGCATCGTCAGCTGGGTACCGGGCTCACCGATGGACTGGGCGGCGATGATGCCGACCGCCTCACCGATGTCGACCAGCTTGCCGGTGGCCAGCGAACGGCCGTAGCAGTACGCACAGGTGCCGACAGCGGACTCACAGGTCAGGACCGACCGGGTCTTGACCTCCTCCACACCGGCGCCCACCAGGGCGTCGATGAGCACGTCACCGAGGTCGACGTTGGCCGGCGCGATGACCTTGCCGTCCACGACGACGTCCTCGGCGAGCATCCGCGCGTACACGGAGGTCTCGACGTCCTCCGCCTTGCGCAGCACACCGTCGGCGCCGCGCTCGGCGATCCGCAGCTTCAGACCGCGCTCGGTGCCGCAGTCCTCCTCGCGGATGATCACGTCCTGCGAGACGTCCACCAGACGACGGGTCAGGTAACCCGAGTCGGCGGTACGCAGGGCGGTGTCGGCGAGACCCTTACGGGCACCGTGGGTGGAGATGAAGTACTCCAGCACGGACAGGCCCTCACGGAACGAGGCCTTGATCGGACGCGGGATGGTCTCGTTCTTTGCGTTCGACACCAGACCACGCATACCGGCGATCTGACGCATCTGCATCATGTTTCCACGAGCACCCGAGTTGACCATCATGAAGATGGGGTTGGTCTTCGGGAAGTTCGCGTTCATCGCCTCGGCGACGTCGTTCGTCGCCTGCGTCCAGATCTGGATGAGCTCCTGCGTGCGCTCGTCCTTGGTGATCAGACCGCGCTCGTACTGCTTCTGGACCTTCTCGTCCTTGGCCTCGTACGAAGCGACGATCTCCTTCTTCGCCTCGGGAACGACGACGTCGGAGATGGCGACGGTGACACCGGAACGGGTCGCCCAGTAGAAGCCGGCCGCCTTCAGGTTGTCGAGCGTCGCCGCCACGATGACCTTGGGGTAGCGCTCGGCGAGGTCGTTGACGATCTCGGAGAGCTGCTTCTTGCCGACCGAGTAGTCGACGAACGGGTAGTCCTCGGGCAGCAGCTCGTTGAAGAGCGCACGGCCCAGGGTGGTCCGCAGACGGAAGCTGTCACCCTGCTGCCAGGCGCCACCGAGGCTGTCGTCGCCCTCCTCCTCCACCGGCGGGGTCCAGCCACGCGGCGGGACGGTGCCGATCGGGAAGCGGATGTCGATCTTCGCCTGGAGCGACAGCTCCCGGGCGTCGAAGGCCATGATCGCCTCGGCGGTGGAGTTGAACGCACGGCCCTCGCCGCGCACCTCGCGCTCCTCCTCGTCCGTGGTGAGGAAGAAGAGGCCCAGCACCATGTCCTGGGTCGGCATGGTCACCGGACGGCCGTCGGCCGGCTTGAGGATGTTGTTCGAGGACAGCATCAGGATGCGGGCCTCGGCCTGCGCCTCCGCGGACAGCGGCAGGTGCACGGCCATCTGGTCACCGTCGAAGTCCGCGTTGAACGCGGTGCAGACGAGCGGGTGGATCTGGATGGCCTTGCCCTCGACCAGCTGCGGCTCGAAGGCCTGGATGCCGAGGCGGTGCAGCGTGGGCGCACGGTTCAGCAGCACCGGGTGCTCGGCGATGACCTCTTCGAGGACGTCGTACACGACGGTGCGACCGCGCTCGACCATGCGCTTGGCCGACTTGATGTTCTGCGCGTGGTTCAGGTCGACCAGGCGCTTCATCACGAACGGCTTGAAGAGCTCCAGCGCCATGGCCTTGGGCAGACCGCACTGGTGCAGCTTCAGCTGCGGGCCGACGACGATGACGGAACGCGCCGAGTAGTCGACTCGCTTACCGAGCAGGTTCTGACGGAAGCGGCCCTGCTTGCCCTTCAGCATGTCGCTGAGGGACTTCAGCGGGCGGTTACCGGGACCGGTGACCGGACGGCCGCGGCGGCCGTTGTCGAACAGCGCGTCGACGGCCTCCTGGAGCATCCGCTTCTCGTTGTTCACGATGATCTCGGGCGCACCGAGGTCGAGCAGACGCTTCAGACGGTTGTTCCGGTTGATCACCCGGCGGTACAGGTCGTTCAGGTCGGAGGTCGCGAAGCGGCCACCGTCCAGCTGCACCATCGGACGCAGGTCCGGCGGGATCACCGGGACGCAGTCCAGCACCATGCCCTTGGGGCTGTTGCTGGTCTGGAGGAAGGCGGAGACGACCTTGAGGCGCTTGAGCGCACGGGTCTTCTTCTGGCCCTTGCCGGTACGGATGATCTCGCGGAGGCGCTCGGCCTCCTCGTCCAGGTCGAAGGACTCCAGGCGCTTCTGCAGCGCCGCGGCACCCATCGAGCCGTCGAAGTACGTGCCGAAGCGGTCACGCAGCTCGCGGTAGAGCAGCTCGTCGCCCTCGAGGTCTTGGACCTTGAGGTTCTTGAAGCGGCTCCACACCTCGTCCAGGCGATCGATCTCGCGCTGCGCGCGGTCGCGCAGCTGCTTCATCTCACGCTCGGCACCCTCGCGCACCTTGCGGCGCACGTCGGACTTGGCACCCTCGGCCTCGAGCTCGGCGAGGTCGCCCTCGAGCTTCTTGGCGCGGGCCTCCAGGTCGGCGTCGCGGCGGTTCTCGATCTGCTGGCGCTCGACGGAGACATGGGCCTCCAGCGAGGGCAGGTCGCGGGTGCGGCGCTCCTCGTCGACGTACGTGATCATGTACGCCGCGAAGTAGATGACCTTCTCCAGGTCCTTCGGGGCGAGGTCGAGCAGGTAGCCCAGACGCGACGGAACGCCCTTGAAGTACCAGATGTGGGTGACGGGTGCGGCCAGCTCGATGTGGCCCATCCGCTCACGGCGCACCTTGGCACGGGTGACCTCGACGCCACACCGCTCGCAGATGATGCCCTTGAAGCGGACGCGCTTGTACTTACCGCAGTAGCACTCCCAGTCCCGGGTGGGGCCGAAGATCTTCTCGCAGAAGAGCCCGTCCTTTTCCGGCTTGAGCGTGCGGTAGTTGATGGTCTCGGGCTTCTTGACCTCGCCGTGGGACCACTGACGGATGTCGTCAGCGGTGGCCAGGCCGATCCGGAGCTCGTCGAAGAAGTTGACGTCGAGCACTATGCGTCAATC
This sequence comes from Streptomyces sp. NPDC127084, assembly GCF_042724175.1. NCBI lineage: Bacteria > Bacillati > Actinomycetota > Actinomycetes > Kitasatosporales > Streptomycetaceae > Streptomyces > Streptomyces sp. NPDC127084. The sequence goes on along the minus strand of NZ_JBHXFA010000158.1, from coordinate 11,401 downwards.
CCTCTCAGGGTCGTAAGTCTGTGGTCTGAAACGGGGGCCTGGGGGTCGGCGGGGCCCTGTGGGTAAGGGCCCCGCCGGACTCCCGTCAGACCTCTTCGACGCTGCTCGGCTCGCGCCGCGACAGGTCGATGCCGAGCTCCTCCGCAGCGCGGAAGACGTCCTCGTCGGTGTCGCGCATCTCGATGGACATGCCGTCCGAGGACAGCACCTCCACGTTGAGGCACAGGGACTGCATCTCCTTGATGAGCACCTTGAAGGACTCGGGGATGCCGGGCTCCGGGATGTTCTCGCCCTTGACGATGGCCTCGTAGACCTTCACGCGGCCGGTGACGTCGTCGGACTTGATGGTCAGCAGCTCCTGGAGGGCGTATGCGGCGCCGTAAGCCTCCAGCGCCCACACCTCCATCTCACCGAAGCGCTGGCCACCGAACTGAGCCTTACCACCCAGCGGCTGCTGGGTGATCATCGAGTACGGACCGGTCGAACGTGCGTGCAGCTTGTCGTCGACCAGGTGGTGCAGCTTGAGGATGTACATGTACCCGACCGAGATCGGGTCCGGGAACGGCTCACCGGAGCGGCCGTCGAACAGCCGGGCCTTACCGGTCGGCAGCACCATGCGGTCACCGTCCCGGTTCGGGATGGTGTGCTGGAGCAGACCGGCCAGCTCGTCCTCGCGGGCACCGTCGAAGACCGGGGTCGCGACGTTGGTGCCCGGGGCGACCTGGTCGGCGCCGATGGCCTGGAGGCGCTGGGCCCACTCGTCCGCGAGGCCGGAGACGTCCCAGCCGCGGCTGGCGAGCCAGCCGAGGTGGATCTCCAGGACCTGTCCCGGGTTCATTCGGGACGGGACACCCAGCGGGTTGAGGATGATGTCGACCGGGGTGCCGTCCTCCAGGAACGGCATGTCCTCGATCGGCAGGATCTTGGAGATGACGCCCTTGTTGCCGTGACGGCCGGCGAGCTTGTCACCGTCGGTGATCTTGCGCTTCTGCGCGACGTACACGCGCACCAGCTGGTTCACACCGGGGGGAAGCTCGTCGCCCTCCTCGCGGTCGAAGACGCGGACGCCGATGACCTTGCCGGTCTCGCCGTGCGGCACCTTCAGCGAGGTGTCACGGACCTCACGGGCCTTCTCACCGAAGATCGCGCGGAGCAGGCGCTCCTCCGGGGTCAGCTCGGTCTCACCCTTCGGGGTGACCTTGCCGACCAGGATGTCGCCGGCGACGACCTCGGCACCGATCCGGATGATGCCGCGCTCGTCGAGGTCCGCGAGGACCTCCTCGGAGACGTTCGGGATGTCCCGGGTGATCTCCTCGGGGCCGAGCTTGGTGTCACGGGCGTCGACCTCGTGCTCCTCGATGTGGATCGAGGAGAGGACGTCGTCCTGGACGAGGCGCTGCGACAGGATGATCGCGTCCTCGTAGTTGTGACCCTCCCACGGCATGAACGCGACGAGCAGGTTCTTGCCGAGCGCCATCTCGCCGTCTTCGGTGGCCGGGCCGTCGGCCAGGACCTGGCCCTCGATGACCCGGTCGCCCTCGGCGACGACGACCTTCTGGTTGACCGAGGTGCCCTGGTTGGAGCGGGCGAACTTGGCCAGGCGGTACGTGATGTACGTGCCGTCGTCGTTGGCGACGGTGATGTAGTCCGCGGAGAGCTCCTGGATCACACCGTCCTTCTCGGCCTTGACCACGTCACCGGCGTCGGTGGCGCAGCGGTACTCCATGCCGGTGCCGACGAGCGGGGCCTCCGCCTTGATGAGCGGAACGGCCTGGCGCATCATGTTCGCGCCCATGAGGGCACGGTTGGCGTCGTCGTGCTCCAGGAACGGGATCATGGCGGTCGCGACCGACACCATCTGGCGCGGCGAGACGTCCATGTAGTCCACGTCGGCGGGCGACACGTAGTCGACCTCGCCGCCGCGGCGGCGCACCAGGACACGGGCCTCGGAGAAGCGCAGCTCGTCGTTGAGCGCGGCGTTGGCCTGCGCGATGACGAAGCGGTCCTCCTCGTCCGCGGTCAGGTAGTCCACCTCGTCGGTGACCTGGCCGTCGACGACCTTGCGGTACGGGGTCTCCACGAAGCCGAACGCGTTGACGCGTCCGTACGAGGCGAGCGAACCGATCAGACCGATGTTCGGGCCTTCGGGGGTCTCGATCGGGCACATGCGTCCGTAGTGGGACGGGTGCACGTCACGGACCTCGAAGCCGGCCCGCTCACGGGACAGACCGCCGGGGCCCAGCGCCGACAGGCGGCGCTTGTGGGTCAGGCCCGAGAGCGGGTTGTTCTGGTCCATGAACTGGGACAGCTGGCTGGTGCCGAAGAACTCCTTGATGGAGGCGACGACCGGCCGGATGTTGATCAGGGTCTGCGGCGTGATCGCCTCGACGTCCTGGGTGGTCATGCGCTCGCGCACGACGCGCTCCATACGGGCGAGACCCGTACGGACCTGGTTCTGGATGAGCTCGCCGACGTTGCGCAGACGGCGGTTGCCGAAGTGGTCGATGTCGTCCGTCTCGACCACGATCTGCGTGCCGCTCTCGCCGACCGTCTCGGTCTCACCGGCGTGCAGCTTGACCAGGTACTTGATGGTCGCGATGACGTCGTCGGTGGTGAGCACGCCGGCGTCCAGCGGCTCGTCCGCGCCGAGCTTCTTGTTGACCTTGTAGCGGCCGACCTTGGCCAGGTCGTAGCGCTTCGGGTTGAAGTACAGGTTCTCAAGAAGGGTCTGCGCGGCCTCACGCGTCGGGGGCTCGCCCGGGCGCAGCTTGCGGTAGATGTCGAGCAGCGCGTCGTCCTGGCCCTGGGTGTGGTCCTTCTCCAGGGTGGCGCGCATGGACTCGTACTCGCCGAACTCCTCGAGGATCTGCTCGGTCGTCCAGCCGAGCGCCTTCAGGAGGACGGTGACGGACTGCTTGCGCTTGCGGTCGATACGGACACCGACCATGTCGCGCTTGTCGATCTCCATCTCCAGCCAGGCACCCCGGGACGGGATGATCTTGGCGGAGAAGATGTCCTTGTCGGACGTCTTGTCGATGGAGGAGTCGAAGTAGACGCCCGGCGAGCGGACCAGCTGCGACACCACGACACGCTCGGTGCCGTTGATGACGAAGGTGCCCTTGTTGGTCATGAGCGGGAAGTCGCCCATGAAGACCGTCTGGGACTTGATCTCGCCGGTCTCGTTGTTGGTGAACTCGGCCGTGACGAAGAGCGGCGCGGCGTACGTGAAGTCGCGCTCCTTGCACTCGTCGATCGAGTTCTTGGGGGGCTCGAAGCGGTGGTCGCGGAAGGTCAGCGACATCGACCCGGAGAAGTCCTCGATCGGCGAGATCTCCTCGAAGATCTCCTCCAGACCGGACTTGGTGGGAACGTCCTGTCCGGACTCCAGAGCCGCCTCGACCCGAGCCTTCCAGGCGGCGTTGCCGAGCAGCCAGTCAAAGCTCTCGGTCTGCAACGCGAGAAGGTTCGGAACCTCGAGAGGCTCCTTGATCTTTGCAAAGGAGATGCGCAGCGGGGCGGTGCTTGCGCCGTTGTTCGTATTCGCGGTCGAGGCGTTGCGCGAGGCGGCCAAGAGGGGGTCCTTCCGAGGGCTCGGACTCACTACGCGCGTACCGGTCCCAAGCCGGGCACACGGCCAGAAATCCCAGGTCATCGGGTATTCGGCCGGCAGTGCTCTGGCGAGGGCATGCCCCTGGTGACGGGCAGGAGGCAGCTAACAGGCAGCGCAAAGGGTCAGTGTAGCCACTTGGCCCACTGATGTCCAGGGCGGGTTTTCCGCGACCCTCGTTGTTCTCAACTCCGCCGGTATGCCGTGCGCCGGAAGACGCACACCGATACTGCCCGTTCCGTCGTCGATCCATGCCTCGAACTCGGATCGTTGTGACGACGCGTCCTGAGAATTGCGCGCTGCGTGCGGTTCGTCAAGGCCCTCCACTTGGTGGAGATCGTCACCTGGCGCACGGCGAAGATCACCTTACTCTCCGCTGCCGACGGTGCAAGACGACCACCCGCAGGTGTCAGGAACGCCGAAAGGCGACCACCCGCTTGGGTGATCGCCCTTCAGTGTGTGCGCGTTACAGCGCGAGAGTCAGAAGACTCGGGGTCACTTGACCTCGACCGAGGCGCCAGCGGCCTTGAGGGACTCGGCGGCCTTCTCAGCGGCCTCCTTGGCGACCTTCTCGAGGACCGGCTTCGGGGTGCCGTCGACGAGGTCCTTGGCCTCCTTCAGACCCAGGGAGGTCAGCTCACGCACGACCTTGATGACCTGGATCTTCTTCTCACCGGCGCCGGTGAGGATGACGTCGAACTCGTCCTGCTCCTCGACGGCCTCGGCGGCAGCGCCACCAGCGGCACCGCCGGCGACCATGACCGGAGCGGCGGCAGCGGCGGTGACGTCGAACTTCTCCTCGAACGCCTTCACGAACTCGGAGAGCTCGATGAGGGTCATCTCCTCGAACTGCGCGAGCAGGTCTTCCTGAGACAGCTTCGCCATGATGGCGGTCCTTCCACTAAATCGGCTGGTGCCGGGTGTACTGGGTAAGGCGGGCGTACGTCGGGCCCGCATCGACCCTCACCTCATGCGGCGAGGATCGGAAAGCGAGCCGAATTACTCGGCACCGCCCTGCTCGTCCTGCTTGGCCCGAAGCGCGTCCACGGTGCGGACGAGCTTCGACGGGAGCGCCTGGAAGACAGAGGCAGCCTGGGACTGCTTGCCCTTGAACGCACCGGCCAGCTTGGAGAGCAGAACCTCGCGGGACTCGAGGTCCGCGAGCTTCTTGATCTCATCGGCGGACAGCGCCTTGCCGTCAAGGACACCGCCCTTGATGATGAGATTCGGGTTGTCCTTGGCGAAGTCGCGCAGACCCTTCGCCGACTCCACCGGGTCACCGGTGACGAAGGCGACGGCCGTCGGACCAGCGAAGAGCTGGTCGTCCAGCGTGATCCCGGCCTCGTTGGCCGCAATCTTGGTCAGCGTGTTCTTCACCACGGCGTACTGGGCGTTCTCACCGAGCGACCGGCGCAGCGTCTTGAGCTGCGCCACGGTGAGACCGCGGTACTCGGTCAGCACTGCGGCGTTGGAGCTGCGGAACTTGTCCGTCAGCTCGGCAACCGCGGCAGCCTTGTCGGGCGTCGCCATGAGCCTCGGCCTCCTTCCGGGTGATTCGGACCGCGTGGACTGAAGGAAGGAGACTGGGCAAAACGAAACGCCCCGGCGCAGGCGCACGGGGCTTTGCTCAACCGGATCTCATGCGTGTCCGCATGCGTACCAGGAGCGCTTCCACAGTCACCTGCGCGGGTCGTCCGCAGCTAGCGGATCCTTCGGCCGCCATACCCATAAGGGCACAGCAACGACCAGCGGTCTTTGGCTTCTCGGGAAGAGTACGGGAACGGGGCGGCGGCAGGCAAATCCGCCCTGACCGGAGCCTTCCGGCCTGCCTCCTGGAGCAGCATCGGGCGCACCGGGGCTCTGCAGAGGACGGCGCGGGGCCGGGGTGTGCGCCCGGTCGCCTGCGCGGCGGCTGGGCGCCCGGAGGGGCCGCCTGGCGCTCCCCTACCCCCGTGGCTGCCGCCCGGCCCGCCCCCACGCCGGGTCCGTACACGGGCAGGCTCCGTATCCCGCGCCAGGCCCGGGCCGGGCCCCCGCCCGCGCCCCCCGCCCCCCCCCGCCCCCCCCCGCCGCCCGGGGCTCGAGCATGGGCGGTGACGCGAGACTTCAGGAAGCGTGCGCCGCCAGCTCCTTGGCCGCCTCGGTAAGGTCCTTCGCGGTGTCGATGGCCCGCCAGTACGCCCCCTGCGGCAGCGGGAACCCGGCCAGCGCACGTTCCCGTGCCAGCCGCGGGAACGTCGTACGCTCATGGTCGCCACGGTCGGGCAGCATGCCGGTGAACTCCGCCGAGAACACGTACACACCCGCGTTGATCAGATACGGCGACGGCGGGGCCTCGATGAAGTCCAGTACGTGGCCGAACTCATCGGTCTCCACAGCGCCCCACGGAATACGGGGGCGGGCGAGGGAAAGCGTCGCGGTGGCGTCCCGCTCGGCATGGAACGCGGCCATCTCGCGCAGCGAGAAGCGCGTCCAGATGTCGCCGTTGGTGGCGTACCAGGGCTGGTCAGGATGTGGAAGGCGGGCGGCCGCGTACTTGAGGCCACCGCCCCGCCCCAGCGGCTCCTCCTCGACCACCGTGGTGACCCGCAGCGGGAGCACGGCGCTGTCGAGCCACTCCTGGAGCACCTCGGCGAGATGCCCACAGGACACCACGACGTCGGTCACGCCCTCTTCGGCCAGCCAGGAAAGCTGATGGCCGATGATCGGAATCCCGGTCCCGGGAATCTCGACCATCGGCTTGGGGCGGTCGTCGGTGTAGGGGCGCAGTCGCGAGCCCTGGCCGCCCGCCAGGACCACGGCCTGCGTCGGAAACACATGCATACGGGCACGATAAGCGGTGCCAGGTGGATCACCGCGAGGGGTACCGGGGTTCCGGGCCCCCGAACGGCGGTGGTCAGTTGCTCTGCGCCCGCTGTGAGACACCCGCGGCGAACGAGGTGTCGCACACCGGCCGGGAGTACGCCTGCGCACGCGTCGGACCGTAGTGCTCCACCGCGGCACGGCCGAGCTCCCGGGCGATCGTCATGCAGTGCTTCGCGAGCGAAGGACGCTCCTCGACCTCACGCTGAAGCTCGGTGAGCGCGGCGCCCGGGTCCTTCTCCTGGAGCTCGGCGAGCAGCCTGTCGCGCAGCACGTCCTGCGGCGCAAGGGACTTGGCGGGAACCGATACATTCTCCGAAGACGCGGTGAGCATCCGCGACTGGGTGTGACGCCCGGCCCAGGGGACGCTGGCGACCGCGAGAGTTCCGGAGAGCACCAGGACGACGGGCAGGACGAGAGCGAGGGAACGGCCGATACGGCGGGCTGTGGTGGTCACGCAGGCGAGCGTAGCGGCCAGTAGTGATTTGGCGACATTTGGTCACCCTCGCGAGGGAACGTTCGAGTGGATTTTTCGAATTGGGTGTTGACGTGCTGGGGTGAACTGCCGGATCTGTCTGATCTGTCGGGGTGCTGACGGGCATACGTGAGCGGTGGGGGGGGGGGGCGTCGGCCTGGGGGGCGGGTCGCAGACCAACACTCGCGGACACAGCGACACGAGCGGAGCGGAGAG
>NZ_JBHXFA010000158.1:0-4231 GCF_042724175.1 Streptomyces sp. NPDC127084 | reverse complement strand
CCCACAGCGCGCCCGCGGCCCCCCCCGCCCCCCACCCCCCGCCCCCACCCGCTCACAACCACCGTCAGTCGCTCAGTCGCTCAGTCGCTCAGTCGCTCAGTCGCTCGCCGGTCGACGTCGAGAAGACATGCGTCTCACCCGGCTGCGGAACGACATGCAACTCGGCGCCCTTCGCCGGCAGGTTCCGCCCGTTCACCCGGACCACCAGGTCCTTGAACCCACCGCCGACCTCGGCGCTCCCGTACACATAGCCGTCCGCACCGAGCTCCTCGACGACGTTGACCGTCATCGCCAGACCGGCGGGCGCGTCCGCCGCGCTCTTCGACAGCGACTGCGCCGCAGCGGCGCCGTTCAGCTCCACCACATCGAAGTGCTCGGGCCGCACGCCCACCGTCACCGTACGGTCGCCCCGGTCAGCGGCAGCGGCCAGCGCCTCACGCGAAACGGGCACCACACTGTTGCCGAACCGCACACCGCCATCGGTGATCGGCACCTCGACCAGGTTCATCGCCGGAGACCCGATGAAACCGGCGACAAAGAGGTTCGCCGGCCGGTCGTACATGTTCCGCGGCGTATCGACCTGCTGAAGGAGCCCGTCCTTCAGCACCGCCACCCGGTCGCCCATCGTCATGGCCTCGACCTGGTCATGCGTCACGTACACCGTGGTGATCCCGAGCCTGCGCTGGAGCGACGCGATCTGCGTACGCGTCGACACACGCAGCTTCGCGTCCAGGTTCGACAGCGGCTCGTCCATCAGGAACACCTGAGGCTCCCGCACGATGGCCCGCCCCATCGCCACCCGCTGCCGCTGCCCACCGGACAGCGCCTTGGGCTTGCGGTCCAGGTAATCGGTCAGATCGAGGATCTTCGCCGCCTCCTCGACCTTCCGCCGGATGGTGTCCTTGTCCACTCCCGCGATCTTCAGCGCGAAGCCCATGTTCGCCGCCACGGTCATATGGGGGTAGAGCGCGTAGTTCTGGAACACCATGGCGATGTCCCGGTCCTTCGGCGGGAGGTGGGTGACATCCCGGTCACCGATCCGGATCGCTCCGCCGTCCACGTCCTCCAGTCCCGCGAGCATCCGCAGGGAGGTGGACTTACCGCAGCCCGACGGGCCGACCAGAACGAGGAACTCCCCGTCCGCGATCTCGATGTCGAGCCCGTCGACGGCGGGCTTGGTGGAGCCCGGATAGATCCGGGATGCCTTGTCAAAGGTGACAGTGGCCATGCTGATGTGTCCCTTCACCGGCAGGAACGTGCCGGACGATCCGAGTAAAGGAAGGATGGGTCTAGTCCACCATGGTGAACTTCCAGGCGACGGTACCCGGCAGCAGCCCGTTTTGTCAGTAGCTGCCGGGCGGGGGAATTCTCGACCGGGGCCACTCAAGTGCGGTTACACTCATCCGCAACGCCTCCTTAGCTCAGCTGGCCAGAGCACCGCTCTTGTAAAGCGGGGGTCGTCGGTTCGAACCCGACAGGGGGCTCCAGCGAAAAGGCCCCCAACCGATCATGGTTGGGGGGTCTTTGACATCCACGGCTGACATCAACGGCGGCGGTCACTCACGGCCGGGCCGCCTCTTGAGCAGCCGGTCCATGTGACTGATCGCCTCCCTCTGCGTGTCCTGCACGACGTGTGTGTAGACGTCCATCGTCAGGCTGATCTGGCTGTGGCCGAGGATCTCCATCACGACCCGGGGCGCGACCCCGGCGGCGGTGAGCAGGGTGGCGCAGCCGTGCCGGGCGTCGTGCAGCCGGACGAGTCGGAGACCGGCCGCTTCGCTGACACGGACGAAGGACCGTCGTACCGGTCTCAGCGTCCATCGCGCGCTCACCGGTACGACGGTCTTTCACCTTGGGCTGCGGGGGCTGAGCCACCATCACGGAGGCGGCGGATGTGTCGACGGGGATCTGGCGCACAGAGATCACTCCTCTAGAGGTGTTGGACTCCGTCACTCATGTATATGAGTGACATGAAGAAGGGTGCAGCACTCCTGTGCATGAGTCAACCCGCCGCGACGAAGAAGTCCCGGCGGGTTGAGAGAAGTTGAGGATGTGTCAGTCGACGGCGGGGATGCGGTACTCGAAAACGAACTGGTCAGCGGCCATGAGTGTGTCGCAGACCTCGACCACGCGCCCCTGTTCGGTGACGGCGTTCCGCAGCAGGTGAATCACCGGCGCACCAGGGCTGAGCGCGAGTTCGGAGGCTTCGGCCTTGGCGGCCGGCCGGGCGGTAAGTGTCTCGACGAACTCGGTGAAGACATGGCCGTCGTCCTCCAGGCGGGCGTAGATGCCACCGGGGCCAGGGTTCTCGGAGAACAGCTGGGGGATGTCCTTGACGACGTCCCACGGAAGGTACGACGTGGCAGTCTCGACCGGGACGCCGTTGCGGAAGTAGAGGCGTCGCCGGGCGAGCACCTGGGCGCCGACGGGAACGTCCAGCCGCTCTGCGATCCCCTCCGGGGCCTCCATCGGACCGATGTAGAGAACGCTCACCTTAGCGGTGGCGCCAGACCGGGCGGACTCTGCGAGGTAGGCCGCCTTGCCGCCGCGGCGGTGCGAGGCGCGGAAGCGATCCGAGGAACGCAGCCGCACGGGCGGCCGGTCCTTCACGATCGAGCCCTTGCCATGGCGCGTGTCCACGAGCCCGCTCGCCCGGACCTCCACCATGGCCTTACGGATCGTCCCGCCAGAAACGCCGTAACGCTCCACCAGCTCGGATTCACTCGGCACCAGGTCACCCGGCTTGAGGACACCCGCCCGGATCTGCTGGACGATCTCCTCGGCGATCTGGACGTACCGCGGTACGGCCCTGCCACCCCCTACAGCTGTTCCCACAGTCCTTCTCACTCTCCTATGCTCCTGTATATGAGTAACAGCGCCCGCGAGACCCAGTCAACGCCACTGCACTCCGTGTCGGTGGCGGGAGCCGTGGTGCGTGAAGACGGGCGACTCCTGGCGATCCGCCGCGCGGACAACGGCCGGTGGGAGCTCCCGGGCGGAGTTCTCGAACTCAACGAGTCCCCCCAGGAGGGCGTTGCTCGCGAGGTATGGGAAGAGACCGGCATCCGCGTCGAGGTGGACGAGCTGACCGGCATCTACAAGAACATGACGCGAGGCGTCGTGGCCTTGGTCTTCCGGTGCAAGCCCTCAGGTGGCATGGAGCGAACTTCCGACGAGTCGACAGCAGTTGAGTGGATCACGCCCGGCGAAGCCTCCGAGCTGATGGCCGAGGCCTACGCGGTCCGTCTCCTCGATGCGCTGGACGGGGCCGGACCCCACGTCAGGTGCCATGACGGCCGTCGATTGATCACGGCGTAGTGAACAGCGAACACCACATGAGGATGAGCCGCGGTGAGGCCATCCCGCTCGTGCAATGCCTGATGGACGGCTCGGTCACCGACGAGGACCAGGCCGACGCGATCCTGGACGCACTGCAACGCGGACTCGCATGCCCCCACGTCAGCGACTACATCTTCTGGGACTCCGATCCGGAGCTAACCGCCGAGAAGGTCGTTGATCGAGCCCTGGCGTACAAGCCGATCTCCCTCTGAGCGAGCAGCGCGGTAAGAGTTTCTCTACTTCATCAAGGCGCTTCTGCCGCGCAAGCGCGGCAGCGCGCGGCCCGTCGGCCGGGCCGCCGCTCCTGTCTTCGCCCCACGGCCACCCGGCCGCCGGCCGCACGCTGAAACGGCGAAGGGTTGACGTGGGAGGGGCCCGCCGTGGCTGGGGCGGTCGGCTCCGCGGCTTTAGGCAGCCGCCATGGGGCAAGCCTCTAAGATCATGGCCCCGATCGGGCAATTGCGGGCAGGCGAGGAGCCAGCCCGATTCGCGGCCAGCGTAAGGGGCCATGATCTCTCGCCCCATGGCAGCTCCCGCCCAAAGCCGCTCCACCGACCTACTGCCGCCACGTTTCCACCTCGGGAAAGCCGCTGGTAACCGCGCCCTTGGTCAGGCAGGCTGAAGGCGACAGACAGGGGGTGCCCATGAGTAACGGCAACGAGCGACTGGCGCCGTTGCGCTGGCTCGCCATCGAGCGGGCCGCCGGCCACCAGGTGGGGTCGAACCGCTTGATCGATGCCGGACTCGAAGCTCTGCTCGCGGGCGTGGACAGCCCCAGCCTCCCGCTCCTAGCTGGCCTAGGTGTACTGCCCAGGGACGTTGGTCAACCTGGTGATGGGTGGTTTGCCGCCGGTTGCGGTGTGGGGGCGGTGGTGATTGTAGTGATGGAGCC
>NZ_JBHXFA010000157.1:0-15384 GCF_042724175.1 Streptomyces sp. NPDC127084 | reverse complement strand
GGCTCGTCCATGAACATCACGGGCGGCCGTACGACGAGAGCCGCGGCGAGGTCGAGGCGGCGGCGCATACCGCCCGAGTACGTCTTGGCGACGCGGTCGGCGGCGTCCGCGAGGCTGAAGCGCTCCAGGAGCTCTGCCGCCCGCATGCGCGCGGTGGACGCCCTCATCTGGTAAAGCCGCCCGGCCATTTCGAGGTTCTCGCGGCCGGTCAGATACTCGTCGACCGCGGCGAACTGGCCGGACAACCCGATCGAGCGGCGGACTTCATTGGGATGTTTGAGGACGTCGATCCCCGCGACGACCGCCCTGCCGCTGTCCGGCTGAAGCAGAGTGGTCAGCACGCGCACGGCGGTGGTCTTGCCGGCGCCGTTCGGCCCGAGCAATCCGAGGACCGTGCCCTCGGGGACATCGAGGTCGACACCGTCCAGAGCCCTGACGTCACCGAAGGTCTTCACCAGGCCTTCGGCATATATGGCAGCTGGCATATGGGTTCTCCCCGTGACAACGACGGCCGTCCGGTCCGATCGCCAGGCGGCCGACTCCACCTCTCCGGCAGGGCTTTCGAGAGGGGATGCTGTCAGGATCCTCGTCGTCAAGAAAGGACGTGAAGGTAGCCGTCGTACCCAGGCCCCCGGTGCTGAGCCGACTACTCGAACACGCCGCTGTGTGACGCCTGACCGATTGACTTTCCGCTTTTCACGGTACGCCATGGAAGCGTCCTCTCGCAGTGTGCGTAGTTCCCCGCGCACTGGAGGTAGCGCTTCCCGAGGGCATACTGGTCATGTCGACGCTCTAGCTCGAACCGAACCGGCGGGACGGGGCACGCGATGTCGGACAGCTACATACTCGGCCGTGAACTTCCGGGCGAGGAGACCCGGCTGCTGGCCATGTCCACTCTCCTTGATCCCATCCACCGCAGGCACCTGCGCCGACTGGGCATCGCCCCGGGCTGGCGGTGTCTGGAGGTCGGCGCGGGCAACGGCTCCATGGCGCGCTGGCTCGCCTGCCAGGTGGGCCCGACCGGAATGGTGGAGGCCACGGACATCGACGTGGGGCTGCTGGCCGCCACCCAGGCCTCGGACAGCTCCGGCGCGCTCGTGGTGCGCCGACTGAATATCGTCGACGATCCGGTCGAACCCGCTGCGTACGACCTGATCACCGCGCGTGCGGTGCTGCACCACATCCCCGCACGGGCCGAGGCGCTGCGGAACATCGTCGCGGCGCTGAAGCCGGGACGCCCGCTGCTGGTCCTGGAACCCGACCTGCATCCGGCGTTCACCGCCCCGGCGCTGTCCCCGCTCCAGACGTTCTGGGACAAGTGGCTCAGCTTCGCCGCAACGAAGGGTGTGGACTACCTGCTCGGCCGTCGACTCCCTGACCTTCTCGACAAGGCGGGGCTGTGCGATGTCCAGGCAGTCGGCGAGACCCCGCTCTTTCGCGGCGGCGCCGGGCAGCCCGGCTCTGACATCTGGACGCTCGCATTCGACGAACTGCGCGACGCGATGAGCGAATTCGGCTTTTCCGCAGAGGAGTTGGACGAGTTCCAGGCGGTGTACCGGTCTCCTGGCCACTGGCTCATGGACGTCTGCTGGGTCGCTGCCTGGGGATATCGGCCCCCTGACGAAGAGGCGCCATGACGGAGCCGGGACGATGCGGTCCGATTGCTGTCCACGCTGGAGCCAGAGGTGGTTGGTCCATCGGGGCGTCGCGAACCGACATCGACCTGTTTCCGACGCCTTCGGTGTCATGGAGTGAGAGCGCATAAGCGGCCAAAATGGAACACGCAGAAATGCCGCGAGAATGTGGGCTGGTAATTGTGACTATATGAATTATGGGTCGCATATTCCCCTGTCCTGGCTAATGGGCAGATAGTAGAGGGGAAATGCCGGACTCCGAGTAGGAGGTTCTTTCGTGTCCACTCCACCGTCGGTAGATGCGCGTAAGGCGCTGGACTTCCTCAGAACCAGCGGCATGGTCGACCTCAGCGTTCCCCTGGAGCGCGTGGTCGGCCAGGTCAGCCAGCTGGACGACGTCGCGGGCTATGTGCTGGCCTGGGAGCGCTATGTCCTGGTCGTCGCCAACGAGGTAGCGGACGTCGTCGCGCCCGCGGAACGCTGACCCCCCAGTAGAAGGTGCCCAAGGTGACTGCCGGGAGGACCACGGTGGAATCAGAAGAGCCCGGCGTCAGGTCATCTCGAAGGCGCGCGGTGGAAGACCGGGCTGTCGCCTGGCTCGCTGCGCGCCGGGGCCTGCTCGACCCCGGCAAGGCCCAGCCCGAGACCGTACTGTTCATCCGTAAAGCCCTGATCGAGACGGCGTTTCTGGTGGGGCTGCGTGCCCGGCTCGACGACACGCCGCTGGCCGGCGACTACGCGGCTGTCCTCGAACAGGTCGAGGACGTCGCCGGGCGGCATTCCTACCGGGAGATGATCGCCCGTGACGAGCAGGCTCTCCTGCTGTATGCGGGAACGTACGCCGCTATGCGGCTGTGCGGGCGCGACGACCCGGAATTCAGGCGCGTCATCCAGCAGGCGGTGGACGGCGGATACGCGTCAGCGTTCGAACGGGTTCCCTATCGGCAGCTCGATCTGCTCCACACTCTCTATGTGTGCGGGATCGCCCACGACCTGCCCGACATGGACACGGTTCTGCCGTTCACACTCCTGTGCCGGCGGCCGAACGTACTGAAGCTGGCCGACCGCGACATCTACGCCATCACGCACACCGTCTTCTACGCCACCGACTTCGGGCAGCGGGAGCCGCGATGGCCCTCCGGACACAGCTCCGGCGGGACCGCCGAACTGCTCGAAGCGCTCCTTGTCCTGGCCGAGGCCCGCGCCAACGCCGACCTGGTCGGAGAGCTCCTGTGCTGCCTTTACTGCCTCGGCATCGGCGACTCCGAAGCGGCGGACAGAGCCTGGGACTTCCTGGAATCGATCCAGGAGGGCGATGGGCGCGTGAACGGCCCCGAAGGCATCGTCCACCCCGGCATCGACAGCGGCGACGCGGAGTTCAGGCACTGGGCGGAGGGGTACCACACCACCATCGTGGCCGCGCTGGCCGGTCTGCTCCGGCGCAGCACCCGTCGCCCCAGCGAGCCGAACCCCAGGCGACCGGAGCCCACCGCGTGCCCGAGGCCCGCGCTGCGGCGCGCCGTCGCCTGGCTGTGCGGCGAAGGCATGATGGCCGATCCCCGGCTGGGCCTTCCCGGCGTCACGGCCGCCGCCGTCGGCGCCGCCTCGATCGACGAACACCACCTCGCCCGGCCCGCACTCGACCGTTACGCCGCACTCCTGGCCGACGCGCCCCCGGTCTTCTGGCAGGAGCAGGGCATGGAAGTCGCCGGAGAGTTCGCCCTCGCCCTGCGTGCGACCGGAATCGAATGCCCCTCCCTGGAGGACTTCCTGAGGGCGGCAGCCGCCGTGGTCGGTGAACTCGACACCATCCCCTACGACATCGCGGACGGTGTGCACCGGCTGATCGGCCTCGGCTTCCTCAGCCCGGCCGCGGCTTCGGCCATCCCGAGACAGCCGACGACGCGGGGCGGGGCACAGCGGGCGTACCCCGCCCAGGCCGCTGTGTCCCTGCGTGAAGCCCGGGAGACCTACCATCTCGGCATGCTCGCCGCCACCATCCGGAATCTGGCCCGTGACGGATGGGGGCAGCACCGCATCACCCAGGACGCCATCGGCCTCCTGATCGCTCAGCAGACGGCCACCGGGGCGTTCGGGCACCCCGCCTGCGACGATCCGACGGCACGCAAGCAGGCCCAGTACGCGTGGACCAGAAGCGCCGTTGCCGCCCTCGCGACGACCACGCAGACGTCTCAGCGAAGTCCGTGAGGGGCCTGGAGCCGCCGGGGATGTGTCAGTACCGCAGGGTGCTCGCGATGCCGCCGACCCCGGCCAGCGTGCCATCAGGTACGAATCGCACCTGTGCACCCGTGTCCAGGGACTTCTCGACGATCTCGTCCACGATGTCGTCCAACACGCCCTGCTCACCGGGCTCGGCGGGCATCAGGTGGCCACCGGAATCGCGCACCGTCTCCCGGTAGTTCTCCTCCACCGCCAGCAGCGCGACCCGGCCTGACAACACGTTCTGGTGGATCTCGTCCACCCCGGCGGCGAAGGCGCGCCGCCCGCGGGCCCGATCCAGCTCCGCGAGCACCCCTTCGGTCTCCTGTCGCGCCCGAGCCTCGGCGTGCGGGCGCACCGCATGCCAGATGGCATCCGCGGGGCCGTGCTGCAGGCCGCCCATCGAGACGTGGACGGCCTTGCCGTTCGACCCCGTCCCCGCGTTGTCGAGCAGAGAGAGCGCGGCGGGTTCGCCGACCACGTACAGCGGCCGGGGGTCACTCTTGAGCAGGGTTCCCATCGCGGTGTCCGCCGACTTCAGGAACTGGCGGGTGGCCTCGTCGGTGAAGGTGCTCGGCACATCGCCGATCCGCTCACGGCGTTCGGCGTCGAAGTTCTCGAAGACCCGTGCCATCGGGAAGGCGCCCCGGTTCATCTCGGTGAGCCGGTCGGCCGTCCCGCTCCACAGCGTCACATGGTCGGACGAGATGGCAAGCACCCAGAACGGGCGTTCGGCTGCCTGGGCCGAGACGAGATTGCGGGTCAGATACGTGTCGGAAAGCACCACCCGTTCCGGCACGGTTCGCCCGAGCATCCAGACCTCGTGTTCCCCCGGCGAGGCGAAGACGACCAGTCCGTCCTCGGCGTGCACGAGGTCGATCTCCTGCATCGCCCGGTTCAACTCCTCGGTGATCGCGATGCGGGTGGCCCGGGGGACGTCGGGATCGGCCTCCAGCTGTTCCTTCGCCTCGGCCATCAGGTTGCGCAACCGGACGGGATCCTGTTCCTTGTCCGGATCACGGCGATGCGTGGGCATGAGCAGTGAAACAGCGGGGTAAGGGTGCTGCCTCCGCAACCGGGCGAGTGTTTCGGAGCTGAGAGAGGGGTGCATCGGAGCCCTTTCTGAGCATCTGAGCATGCGGGAGATTGCGCGGGCGTTCCGACGGAGCCCAGAAGGACCGCCCGGACCCGCGACATGTCTACGCGGAGCCGGTGAGCTGCTCGGCGAGCTCTCTCTCGGTCTCCTCGTCGAGCGAGGTCTTCAGTACCGTGCCCCGGTGCGGCCGCAGCGCCGCGGCGAACTCCTCCTCGCCGATCCCCGAGGCCATGATCACGACCGCCGCGGAACCCGGCTCCAGGAGTGACTGGACCTGCCCGCGGAACGAGTCGTCGATGCCCATCGTTCGCAGCTTCCCGTACAGTCCGCCGACCGCCGCTCCCACCACGCCGAGGGCGGGCACGGCGACGAGCAGGCCGATGATCATCGCCCAGAGAGCACCCGAGGTGGCGGACAGGGCGATCTTGTCAGTCCGGCGGGGCGTGTCCACGTGCGTCTCGCCGGAATCGTCCACCGAGACAACCGCGACCCCGGTGAGTTCGGCGACCGTGCCGCCTGGCATCCGCTGCCCCGTCTTGAGGGCCTCGTGCGCGATCTTGGGGCTGTCATAGCCGATGACGACCAGCTCGGACATCAGAGCCTCCTCGGCCATCGGAGCACTACGGTATGTCTGAAACCATATGTCCGATTCCCGTCGACCGCTTCCGGGTGTATGGCCCAACTATCGCATCCGTCGGTATCCCTTGCGCCTGTCGCTCCCTGTCGGCGATGTCGGTGCGGCGCGACCATTGACTTCCCCCAACTCCTCTTGGTTGAGTGGCTCATCCACTGAGCCACTGGGGAGGGACCGCGTGGAGGCACTGCCCCGCGAAACCATCGTCGACGTCCTCGAAAACCGTCTGCGTGAGGACATATTCACCGGGCGTCATCCAGCGGGCAGCTATCTGCCGCCCGAACGACAGCTCGCCGACGGCTACGGCGTCACCCGCACCACCCTCAAGCACGCCTTCGGCCGCCTCGCCCAGGCCGGACTGCTGGAGACCCGGCACGGCGTGGGCACCCGGGTGCGTGACTACGCGCGCTTCGGCGGGGCTGACCTGCTGCCCATGCTCGTACGCCACAGCCCCGACTGGATCGGTGAGATCTTCGAGGTGCGGCGCGGTATCGGTGCGCTGATCGCCGAACGGGCGGCGGCCCGGGCCACCGGGGAACACCGGGCCGAGCTGCGTAGCCTGCTGGCCGCTGTCGCGGCGGCCGAGACCCCGGACGCGGTGCAGCTCGCCGACGTCGAGGTGCACCGCGCGCTGGCGCGGGCCACCGGCAACCGCGTCTACGTCCTGCTCACCAACACCCTCTTCAACGCCTACCTCCCCGTACGGGCCGCGCTGGTGGGCCCGTTCACGGACGCCGCGGCCGCCCACGCGAGGCTCGAACCCGTGGTCGAGTGCGTGGCAGCCGGCGATGGGAGCGGCGCACGGGCCGCGGCCGAGGCGTATCTGACGGCGACCGAGCGGATCATGCTGGAGGGCCTCGTATGAGCCCTCGCGTGAGTATGAGCGGCGACGCCGGAAACGCCGATAACGCCGGAAACGCCGACAACGGCGGCGCACGGGGCACCGTCTTCCGCGAGACGATGCTCGGCACCGTCCGGCTCGACGGCGAGGACCGCACCCGCCCGGTCCGCCTCGACCTCCCGGTGTCAGCGGACCGGGTGCTGCGCCCCTTCGGAACCACCCACGCGGCCACCAGCGGCCGGATACGCATCGCGGGCTGGGCGGACGACCCTGGCGCCGAGGGCGAGTTGGAGATCTCACCACTCGCCAGGCGCCGTATCCGCTACCGCCTCTCGTTCACCGTGGACGGCCGCCGCCTCAGCCTGGACGGCTGGAAGTCGGTGAACCCGCTGCGGCCGGTGACCTCGATGACCGTACTGCCGTACACGCTGTGCGAGAACGGCGTCCGTGTCGGCACGGGCACCCTGCGCTTCCCCCTGGCCACGGGTCTGCTGCCCTTCCTGACGAGCTTCCGCTTCCCGCGCCGCGAGCTTCCGCTCCCCGCGCCCCGCGGGATTCCGCACACCGAGAGCGCCGACCCGCTGATGGCGCCCCGCTGGCACGGCGAGCCCGGCCGCACCGAGGTCTGGTACACCACCCTGACCGACCCGGCGACCGGCGCCGGGGTCTGGCTCCACCATGAACTCGTCGCCCCCACCGACGGGTCCGAGCCCTACGCACACGGCTGGGCCGCCGTCTTCCCCGCGAACGAGCCCGTCCAGCACGCCCGCTTCGGCCCCGGCAAGTGGACCGGTGGCGAGACCGGGTTCGCCGCCGAAGGCGTCTGCGCCGAACCAGGCCGGCTCACCGGAGCGGCCGGCGCGCTGAGCTGGGATCTCACCGAACAGCCCACCGGAACACCGCTGTTCACCTTCCCCCGATGGTCCTGGCGCCGCCCACTGCTCCCGGCGGCCCAGATCCTGCCGGCCGCCCGTGCCACGTACCGCGGCGCCTTCACGTACGGGAACACCACCCTCACCCTGGACTCGGCGCCCGGAGCCTCCGCCCGGATCTACGGCCACGGCAACGCCCGCCGCTGGTCCTGGCTGCACGCTGACCTCGGCGGGGGAGACGTACTGGAAATCGTCGCGGCGGTCTCGATGCGCCCCGTACTGCGCCGTCTTCCGCCCCTGGTCTTCCTCCGGCTGCGCAAGGACGGTCGCACCTGGCCGCGACGCTCGGAGCGCTCGGCCATCGGCTGGGCCGGGATCGGACGCTTCCGCGCCTACATCGGGCTGCCCACCTGGACGGTGACCGGACGCGCGGGACGACGCCGGATCCGGGTCGAGGTCAGCCAGCCCGAGGAACACACCCTCGCACTCGACTACACCGACCCCGACGGGGCTCAGGCCGTGTGCCGCAACACCGAACGCGCGGACGCACATGTGCTCCTGGAACGTCGGCGGTGGGGCGGCGGCTGGCGCACCGAGGCCGAATGGACGCTGACGGGTACGGCACACGCGGAGGTGGGGACGCGATGAGCCACGGCGGATCCGGCGCACTCGGGGGATTCGCGGCGGCACTGATCGCCGACGACGGAACGGAGGCCTGGCCTGCGGGCGTCCCCGCTCGGCTGGACACGATCCTCGCCACCATGCCCCTGCCCACCCGTGCCGGTGTACGAGCCGCCGCCCGCGCGGTCGACGCCTATGCCTTCGCCCGCACCGGACGCGGACTCGCCCGCCTCAGCGGCGCAGAACGGGACGCCGTGCTCGCGGGGCTCGGCGCCCGGCCGCGGCTCGCCCCGCTGCTCGACGTGCTCAAGGTGCCCGTGCTGCTCGCCGCCGGCACCGAGCGGATGCTCCACGACGGCGGACTGAGAACCCCGCTGCTGACCCGCGAGGACCCACCACTCGACTGCACACCGTCCGGCGAATGGCCCGCGCGGTCCACAGCTGACGCCGTGGTGATCGGCTCCGGCGCGGGCGGTTCGATGGCGGCACGCACCCTCGCCCGCGCCGGTCTCGACGTCGTCGTACTGGAGGAAGGGCACCACCATTCCACCGGGTCGTTCGGTCGCCGGGCCCCGCTCGACCGGTTCGCCGAGCTGTACCGGGACGGCGGTGCCACCGTCGCCATCGGCCGTCAGCCGTTGCTGCTGCCGGTGGGCCGGGCGGTCGGCGGCACCACCGTCGTCAACTCCGGCACCTGCTACCGCACACCGGACCATGTCCTCACCCGCTGGAGCCAGGACTTCGGCTGCGCACTCGCCGACCGCCTCGGCCCCTACCTCGACGAGGCCGAACGCACCCTGCGTGTGGCCCCCCAGCCGGTCGACGTCCTCGGCAACAACGGCCGCCTCGCCCTCGCGGGCGCCGAACGGCTCGGCTGGCAGGCCGCCCCACTGCGCCGCAACGCCCCCGGCTGCCTGGGCTCCTGCCAGTGCGTGGTGGGCTGCCCGAGCGGTGCCAAGCAGAGCGTGCAACTGTCCGTGCTCCCCGACGCCTGCGCGGCCGGGGCGCGCATCGTCACCGGCGCCGAGGTGCGCCGGATCCTGGTCGACCGCGACCGGCCGGGGGGCCCGCGCGCGGCGGGGGTGCGGGTACGGCGCGAGGACGGTGGCGACTTCGAGATCCTCGCCCCGCTGGTCGTGGTGGCCGCGGGCGCCCTCCAGTCGCCACCGCTGCTGCGCCGTTCGGGGCTCGGCGGGCATCCGCGGCTCGGCCGCAACCTCAGCGTGCACCCGGCCACCAGCGTCGCCGGGCGCTTCACCGAACCCGTCACCGCCTGGGAGGGCGTGCTGCAGAGCGTCGGAGTGGAGGAGCACCACCACGGCGGCGTACTGATCGAGGCCACCGCGACCCCGCCCGGCATGGGCTCCTTCGTACTGCCTGGACTCGGCGGCGAACTGCGCCGCGAACTGGAGTCGGCCGACCGGCTGGCCACACTCGGCGCCATGATCGCCGACCGCCCCTCCGGGCGGGTGATCGGGCGCGACCGCACCCTGCTCCGCTACGACCTGGACCATCGTGACGCCGGACGGCTGATGCGCGCCGTCCGGGCCATGGGGGAGCTGCTGTTCGCCGCGGGCGCGGAAGAGGTCCTCACCGGGATCCCCGTCGCGCCCCGGGTGCGCACCCTGGCCGAGCTGGACGAGGTCCTCGCGAGGGTGGGACCCGGGCAACTGCATCTGTCCGCCTACCACCCCACCGGCACGGTGGCCGCGGGTGCCGACCCGGAGCGTTTCCCGGCCGATGGGACGGGACGCCTGCGCGGTGCGCACGGTGTGCTGATCGCGGACGCGTCGGTGCTGCCGGGCTGCCCTGAGGTCAATCCGCAGCTCAGCATCATGGCGGCGGCGCTCGCGGTCAGCGAGGCCCTGCTGGAACGCTGACCGGCGGCTCTCGCGTGGCGGACCGCGCCCGCGTCGCGCAGCGTGGAGGGCGGGGGCGTGAGAAAGGTGAGCAGGATGAGCACGCACGAACCGGCCCCGCGTGTCGTGGTGGGCGTCGACGGTTCACCCTCGTCGCACGCAGCGCTGCGCTGGGCCGTACGCCACGCCGGGCTGATCGGCGCGACGGTGGAGGCGGTCGGGGCGTACGAGGTGCCAGGCGCGCACGGCTGGTCCGCACCCGCCGTGGACGCCGACCTCGACCAGGAGAACGCCAGCACCGCCCTCTCCGACGAGCTCCGCAAGGTCCTCGGCGATACCGGGGTCACACGGGTGGACCATCATCTGACCCGCGGCAACCCTGTCGAGGTGCTCCTCGCCGCGTCGGACGGCGCCGAAGTCCTGGTGGTCGGCAGCCGGGGCCGCGGAGGCTTCGCACGCCTGCTGCTGGGCTCGGTGAGCCAGCAGGTCGCGCAGCACGCCAAGTGCCCGGTCGTCATCGTCCGCCCGGACGTGCCGGAGCCGTAACCGAGGTCGGGGCCGTACGGGCCGGACAGCCAGCGGGCGCCGAGTGGCCGGCCGGCGCGATCGATCGGCGCGTTTCGAAACGGAAGACCGTCGCGGCCGCAGCGGCCGCCGTCGCCGTACGGCCCGGCCAGGGGCAAGGTCCTCAGGGTGCCTTACCGCCGCGGCCCGGCGCCGCGGAGAGGCGCTCGGCGGGCAGACGGCGGGTGAAGGCGAACCCGGCGAGCGTCACCCCCGCGGTGGCGAGAATGGCGGCCTTGAGGCTGCCGATCTGGGCTTCGGCGTATGCGTCGACGAGCGCGTCGACCTCGGCCGCGGGCACCCCAGCCGCCACGGCCGACGTGCGAACCCGGTCCGTGCTCACAAAGCTGACCCCCGCTTCGACGGCCACACCCGCCTGCTGGTGTACGGCGTCCGAGATGCGGGGGTCCTCCTCGATCGTGGTGGTGAACACACCGACGAGGGCGCCGATCAGCAGGGCGCCGATCAGCGCGGTCCCCAGAGACGACCCGAGGTTCTGCGCCGTGTACTGCAACCCGCCGGCCTCACTGCGGTCGGCTTCCCCGACACTCGACTGCACCACGTTGCCGAGCTGTGAGGCAAGCAGCCCCATACCCAGTCCCAGCAGCGCCATGGCCAGTGCGAAGTGCAGGTCGTCCAGCCGTGGCTCGATGCCCGCGACCAGCCACAGAATGGCCGCGAACAGCACCGCGAGGCCGCAGCGGACCACCGTCCGCTGTCCGGCGAACCGCCCGATCAGCGGTCCGCTCATGGACGAGACCAGCATGGTCACCGAGACCGGGAGCAGCCGCAGACCGGTCTCGAACGCATCGAGCCCCTGGACGACCTGGAGATACAGCGGGATCACGAAGAACAGCCCGAGCAGCACGAGGTTCTGGCCGAGCAGCAGCACAAGCCCGGAGCGCAGTGCCGGTACGCCGAAGAGTGAGAACCGGACCAGGGGGTCGCGGCCCTGAGCCTGCCGGTGGTGCTCCCACGCGCGGAACAGCCCGAGCACCACACCCCCGGCCGCGACCACGAACAGTGTCGGCGCGAAGCCGAACACCGTGAACGGGGCGCCGCGTGGCCGCAGCCATCCCCAGGTGCTGCTCTGCAGCACGCCCAGCACCACGAGGGCCAGCCCGACGCCGGACAGAGCGGCGCCCACGGCGTCCAGCCGCACCTTGCCGCCGGGCTGCGGGTGGTCCTCGATCCAGCGGAAGAAGCACAGGATGAGTGCCACCACGACGACCTCCCCTGCGAAGACCAGTCGCCAGGTCAGATAGGTCGTCACCCAGCCGCCCAGCAGCGGACCGACCGCGATGCCCGCTCCCGCCAGCCCGCCGATCACCCCGTAGGCCACGGCCCTGTCACGTCCCCGGTACGCGCCGGCGACCAGCGCGGCCAGGGCAGGCAGGACCAAGGCCGCTCCCAGCCCCTCGATCACCGACCAGCCCGCCGCGAGCACCCAGAGGGTGGGGGCCACGGCGGTGATCGCGGATCCGGCGCCGTACACGACCAGGCCCAGGCCGAACATCCGCCGTCGGCCGAAGATGTCGCCGAGCTTCCCCCCGGTGATCATGAAGGCGGCCATGACCAGTGTGTAGAGCGTGATCACCGCCTGGATCGCGGTGACATCTGTGTCGAAGTCCTCCACCAGACGGCTGATCGACACGTTCATCACCGAGGTGTCCAGCACCATGAGGAACTGCGCCGTCCCGAGGATGGCCAGCGCACGCCAGCGTTTCATCGCCACACACCCCTCCGCGGATCCGGGCCGCGAGCCCGGAAGGTTCTGGGCTTCAGCCTTGCGGAGCAGACGCCCTGAACCGGGCCGTGTCCGTTCCGCTGCACCCATCCGTCGGCGGACAAATCACTCCTGAGGGGTGAGTCCGCGGCGGTGCCGGCGACGGACACTGGGATGGCGAGGAGGGAGGCACACCATGACTGCATCCTCGGGGTCCACGGGACCCTCCGGTTTCCAGACCGGGACCGGCCCGAAAGACCCCCTCGACGTCCTCGGCGAGGTGGGAGGCTCATGGGGGTGGGCGCTCGGCCTGGCCCTGGCGACCCTGATCCCCGGGATCCTCGTGCTCGTCTGGCCCGATGAGACGCTGCACGTCCTGGCGGTCATCATCGGCATCCAGCTACTCATCGCCGGAGGCTTCCGCTTCGTCACCGCGCTGTCGCGTAGCGGCGACCACGAGGGCAGCAGGCTGTCCGGTGTGCTGATCGCGGTGGTGGCGGTGCTGGCCGGGATCCTGGTGCTGCGGCACCCGCTCCAAACGGTCGCCGCGCTGTCCCTGATCGTCGGTGCGGTCTGGCTGCTGTCGGGCCTCCTGACGGCCTTCGTCGCCGTCACGGACCGCGGCCGGCGCCACCGCGGCGTCACCTTCACCACCGGAGTCCTGGGCGTGATCGCCGGGATCGTCGTCCTGGCCTTCCCCGTGGACTCCGCGGTCGCACTGGCGCGTCTGCTCGGCCTCTGGCTGGTGCTGCTCGGCATCGTGGAGCTGGCAGGAGCGGTCGCGCTCCGCTCCGCGGTACGCAACGGCTCGACCCGGGGCCACGGTACGTCAAACGAATGGAGGCGGACATGACTTCCACGACCCACTCCCGCTCCGGCATGTCCGGAGAGGTGGCCGAAGGCCTTGTCCTGTTCACCGCTTTGATGCTGCTGATCGCGGGGATCCTCGACATCTGCCGCGGCATCATGGCGCTGGCCAAGGACGACATCTTCGTCGTCACCCCCGGCTATGTCTTCGCGTTCGACCTCACCGGCTGGGGCTGGATCCATCTGATCCTCGGCGTGGTGGCCCTGGCGGCCGCCATCGGCCTGTTCAAGTCCCAGGCCTGGGCCAGGGTGCTCGGCATCGCCGTGGCGACGCTGCTGATCATCGCGAACTTCCTGTCCATGCCCTACACGCCGGTGTGGGCGATCGTGGCGATCGCCTTCTGCGTCTTCGTGATCTGGGGTCTGTGCGTCGCGGGACGGGACTCCTTCACCGGAGGCGCGTCCCGGATGCCGTGAGAGACGGTCGGCACCAGGCGTGCTACGCCGTGCGGGCAGAGCCTGACGCCTGCCTGTGGCCGGTCCGGTGACCGAGCCGACTCCAGGAGCTTCGCTCGGCGAACGCGCGGCTACTTGGCGGGCAGGGTGCTCACCGCTGGTCCACCAGATCCGACATCACGGCAGGCGGCAGAGACGGGTTGGACGCTGCTGCTTCCCCTACCCCGCCGGTCCGCGTCGGCGAGCAGCTCCACGATGAGCACGCCGAGTGGCACGCGGTGATGGTGTGCAAGCGTGCGGCGCACATGGGGGTCAGGGTCGTCGACCAGCGCGCGGATCAGGGCATCGCCGCAGCGCCGAGGACATCGCGGTGCTGGCGGGCACGCACTCGGGGTCGGGTGCTTGATCGTGGCGAACTCACCCGGATGCCGGTTTCGGGCCGCACCGCCTCTACCCGGGGGGTGAGCGCCCGACTCCGCTGCCGCGCACCCCTTCCGAATTACTGCAACACGTTCTACCGTGGCCGCGCCGCAGGCACCACGACGCAAGCAGGCACCACGACGCAAGCAGGCACCACGACGCAAGCAGGCACCACGACGCAAGCCAGCGCGGACCCGTAGCCGGGTCCGTGAGACGCCTGGAGGGGCCGTGCATCTCGCCTACACGCCCGAGCAGCAGCAGTTGCGCGCCGAGTTGCGTGCGTACTTCGACGGGCTCGTACCCGACCACGTCTACGCCCGCTACGCCGACCCGGCCGCGCAGAAGCGCTTCTACCGCGAGACCATCCGCAGGCTCGGCGCGGACGGATGGCTCGGCGTCGGGTGGCCGAAGGAGTACGGCGGGCGGGGTCTGACCCCGATGGAGCAGTTCATCTTCTTCGACGAGGCGGCCCAGGCCGGCGTCCCGCTACCGCTGATGGCGCTCAACACCGTCGGTCCGACGATCATGCAGTTCGGCACGGACGAGCAGAAGGCGTACTTCCTGCCGCGGATCCTCTCCGGTGAGATCGATTTCGCCATCGGCTACAGCGAGCCCGACGCGGGCACCGACCTGGCCGCGCTCAAGACCCGGGCCGTCCGCGACGGCGACGCCTATGTCGTGAACGGCCAGAAGATCTGGACGACCAACGGTGACACCGCCGACTGGGTGTGGCTCGCCGTGCGCACCGATCCCGACGCGCCGCCGCACAAAGGCATCACCATGCTGCTCGTGCCGACTTCGGACCCGGGCTACTCCTGCACCGTCATCAACACCCTCGCCTCGCACGACACCACGGCCAGCTACTACGAGGACATCCGTGTCCCCGTCTCGCGCCGGGTCGGCGAGGAGAACAAGGGCTGGCGACTGATCACCAACCAGCTCAACCATGAGCGTGTCACCCTGGCCGCTCACGGCACTATGGCCATCCGCGCCTTCCACGACGTCCAGCGCTGGGCGTCGGAGACCAAGCTCGCCGACGGACGGAGGGTCATCGACCTCGGCTGGGTACGAGGCCGCCTGGCCCGTACCCATGCCCGGCTCGACGCCATGAAGCTACTCAACTGGCAGATGGTGGGCGCGGTCCAGGACGGCAGCCTCACCCCGCAGGACGCCTCCGCCGTAAAGGTGTACGGCTCCGAGACGCGACGCGACGCCTACGCCTGGCTGATGGAGGTCGTCGGGGCCGCCGGTGTGCTCAAGGAGGGCTCGGCCGGTGCGGTGCTGCACGGGGAGCTGGAACGCGGCTACCGCTCAGCCGTGATCTTCACCTTCGGCGGCGGCAACAACGAGATCCAGCGCGAGATCATCTCCTGGATCGGTCTGGGGATGCCACGCGTACGGCGCTGACTCGCTGCGACCGAAGTCCCGGTGATTCTGCCGAGCCGGCCTGCCGCCGTAGCTGACGGCGGCTCGCCGCACGGCCACGGCTGACATGTGTCGGTACAGCCGCGCACCTCGCGGCTACAAGGGTGACCGGGGCGAGCCGCGGGGGTGGCCGCCCGCCCCCAAGCCCCGGAACTCAAGCACCCGGGGCGCGGGGGGGGGGCCCCGGGGGCGCGGGTCGCGCCATATCC
>NZ_JBHXFA010000156.1:0-15641 GCF_042724175.1 Streptomyces sp. NPDC127084 | reverse complement strand
GCGTTGGGCCGAACGGGTGCAGGGTCAGCCGTTCTACGTCAGTCCTCCAGACGGAACCCGACCTTCAGGCCGACCTGGTAGTGCTCGATCTCGCCGTCCACGATGTGGCCGCGGACCTGCGTCACCTCGAACCAGTCGAGGCCCCGGATGGTCTGCTTGGCCCGGGAGATACCGTTGCGGATGGCCTGGTCGACCCCTTCGTGCGAGGTGCCGACGATCTCGGTGACCCGATAGGTGTGCTGGGACATCTGGCTGTCCTCTCTGTCCTCACCGTTGCGCCGTGGCGACGTTCCCCTCCACCGTGCCCCAGCGGTCGGCGGTCCGCTCCTCGGAGCTCGCGCCCGCGAACGGGCGCCGCGCACAGACGCGCACCGCCGCGGCGGAGTCGCCGGGCATTCAGAAGGCGCACATCCGCGCTCCGCACCACCGTCACGTCGAATCCAGCCGGTCGCGGAATTAATCGGATGCCGGGCTGCCGCAGGCGCTGTCCGGCGCATCCGTACGGCAGAGGAGAGCCGCCATGCCCGCTTCGCCCGCAGTCGTCCCCGCCCCGGTCGTTCCCGCCCCGGTCGTTCCCGCCCCGGTCGTCCCTGCCCCGGCCGTGTCCGCGGAGCCCCGCTACACGGTCTCCATCGCGCGCACCCAGGAGGAGGTGCGCGCCGCGCAGCGGCTGCGGCACCAGGTGTTCGCCGGAGAGCTGGGCGCCCGGCTCGACGGCCCGGAGCCCGGGCTCGACATCGACGCCTTCGACGCGTACTGCGACCACATCCTCGTACGGCATGAGGAGACCGGCGAGGTGGTGGGCACCTACCGGGTGCTGCCGCCCGATCGGGCGAGGATCGCCGGACGGCTCTACGCCGAGACCGAGTTCGACCTCACCCGGCTCGCTCCCATCCGTGCTGACCTGGTCGAGGTCGGCCGGTCCTGCGTCCACCCCGCGCACCGCAACGGCGCCGTCATCGCGCTCATCTGGGCCGGCCTCGCCCGCTATATGACCCGCACCGGCCACACCTGGCTGTCCGGTTGCTGCTCCATCCCGCTCGCCGACGGCGGCGCACTCGCCGCGGGGACCTGGGACACCGTCAAGACCAGGCATCTCGCGCCCGAGGAGTACTGGGTCACCCCGCACAAACTCTGGAACGCCGGCAGCGTCTCCCGGCCCGCCGGCTGCACCGAACTGCCCCCGCTGCTGCGCGGCTATCTCCGGCTCGGCGCCTGGGTGTGTGGCGCGCCCGCCCACGACCCCGACTTCAACGTCGCCGACCTGTACGTACTGCTGTCGCTGCACCGCACCAACCCGCGCTACCTGCGGCACTTCCTCTCGCTGGCGCCGGTGAAATGAGCGTCTGGCTCCCCACCGCGCCCTGCACCCCCGACGGTTGCGCCACGCCCCGGTGGCCGACAGTCGGCCGACTCAGGGCGGTCGTCCGGCTGCTGGCGGGGGTCGCGGTCGTGCTCGCGGGGATTGCCGTGTCCCCCGTGGCGGTCCCGCTCGGCCCGGACGGCAGAGCCCGGCTGGTCCGGCTGTGGTGCCGCCTGATACCCAGGGCCTTCGGCGTACGGGTCCGGGTCGTCGGCCCGGCCGAGTACGCCGGGCCAGGCCGGGCGCCGCTGGCCGTATCCGGACTGATCCCGGGCCCCCGTTCCGCACCGGCCACCGAGTCGCCGACCGGCCCCGGCCGGTCCGCGCGGCGCTCCGGCACGCTCGTCGTCCCCAACCACGTCTCCTGGCTGGACATCCCCCTCGTCGCCACCGTGCTGCCCGGGCGGATGCTCGCCAAGGAAGAGGTACGGCGCTGGCCCGTGCTGGGTCCGCTCGCCCGGTTCGGCGGCACGCTGTTCGTGGACCGGGACCGGCTGCGAGCCCTGCCCCGTCTGGTCGGGACCATGGCGGACGCACTCAGGGGCGGGGCGCGCGTGGTCGTGTTCCCCGAGGGCTCGACCTGGTGCGGTCGTGCCCAGGGGCGCTTCCGCAACGCAGCTTTCCAGTCCGCGCTTGACGCGGGCGTCACCGTACAGCCGGTACGCATCAGCTACCGGCCCACCGGTGCCGCCGCGTTCGTGGGCGACGACCCGCTCATGGCGTCGTTGTGGAGGGTCGCCGCGGCACGCGGGCTGACCGCCGAGATCAGGGTCCTGCCCCCGATCCCGGCGGACCGCCACACCGATCGCCGCACACTGGCCCGGGCGGCCCACGCCGCCGTGACAGCCGACGGCACGGCGACCGGCCAGGTTCACACCGGGAGCGGGGCCGGCACCGGGAGCGACCCCGGTACGGCCCGAATCTCCTCCGTCCCGGCCACCGGCTCCTCCGCTCACACCGCCGTGGACAGCGACAGTGCGAACCTCTCCGCCGAGTCCGTCCACCACCACGACAACTTCATCCCGGCATCCGCCAGTTCGGTGCGCACACCTTCCTGACGGAACTTGGCGGACACCTCGGTGCGGATCTCCTCTCCGGCCTCGAAGGGCACCACCAGATCGAGGTCCCGGATCGTCACCTTGAGCGCCCGCCGGGCCCGCAGCCGCATCTCGATCCACTCCTTCTCCCTGTTCCACAAAGCCACATGGGCGAACGTGCCGGGATCGAAGTCGGCCCCGAGCTCGCGGTCGATGACCGCCAGGACGTTCCGGTTGAACTCGGCGGTCACCCCGGCCGCGTCGTCGTACGCCGCGACCAGCACCTCCTCCTCCTTCACCAGGTCCGTACCGAGCAGCAGCGCGTCCCCAGGCGCCAGCATCGCCCGAACCGCGCGAAGGAAGGTCTGGCGTTCACCCGGCAGCAGGTTGCCGATGGTGCCGCCGAGGAACGCGACCAGCCGTGGCCCCGGAGTCTCGGGCAGCTCCAGTGCCCGGGTGAAGTCCGCGGTCATCGCCTGGATGTCCAGCGACGGATGGTCACCGAGCAGCGCTGTGGCCGCGCCCTTCAGCGCGCTCTCGCTCACATCGACCGGCACGTAACTGCGCAGCCCCGTCAGCGCGCCCAGTAGATGCCGGGTCTTCTCCGACGAGCCGGAGCCCAGCTCCACCAGGGTGCGGGCGCCGGTCACCGCCGCGATCTCGGCCGCGCGGTCGACGAGGATCTCCCGCTCGGCCCGGGTCGGGTAGTACTCGGGCAGCCGGGTGATGTCCTCGAACAGCTCGCTGCCGCGTGCGTCGTAGAACCACTTGGGCGGCAGTTCCTTGGGGGTGTGGGTCAGCCCGTGCAGCACGTCGGCGCGCAGAGCGGCGCCGGCCGCGTCGTCGGGCAGGGTGCGGGTCAGCTGGAACGGGCTCACGCGGATGGCTCCTTCAGCGGGGTCAGCAGGACATCGGTGCGAGTGGCGACCAGCAGGGTGCGGTCGGGCACCTCGCACCAGTGGGGATCGTCGTCATACGGCTCGGACGCCACGACCACCCGGCCGCCGGTGGAGCGGGGGATCCCGGGGCGTTCCGGTTCCGCGAGATACCAGAGCGTGTCGCCCCAGGCGGTCGCCGCGATCGCCGCCCCGTCCGTGAGCAGCAGATTCAGCCGTGATCCGGGGGCCGCCCGTGCGACCTCCAGCACGGTCTCCGCCGAGGACTCGCCTAGGCCGTCCCCGTCGCGCAGTCGGCGCAGCACCAGCGCCCAGAGCAGTGCCGAGTCACAACGCGCCTCCAGCGAGAGCAGTTCGTCCGCGGGCAGCGCCGCGGCCTGCGACGCGACCGAACGCGGCCAGCCCGCGACGGCGCCGTTGTGACTGAACAGCCAGGGCCCGGCGGTGTACGGCGCCGCCGCGGCTTCCCCGTCCGCGCCCGGCTCCGTCGCGTCCCTGACCGCCGCGAGCAGCGCCCCGGCGCGCACCACCCGCGCCAGATCGGCGAAGGACTGGTCGCCCCACACCGGACCGGCGCGGCGGTAGCGGGCCGGTACCGGGTCACCCGCCGCGTACCAGCCGACCCCGAAGCCGTCCGCGTTGACCGTCCCGTACCGCTGGCGGCGCGGCGCCCAGGACTGCCGCAGCAGCCCGTGCGGCGGCGCGACCAGCAGCTCGCCGAGCGCCGCCTCGGGACCGAGGAAGGCGATATGGCGGCACATCAGGCGTCCCGCGCCGTGCGGAAACCGGCGAAGATCTGCCGGCGCACCGGGAGGTCCCAGTTGCGGAACGTGCCGCGGCAGGCCACCGGGTCCACGGCGAACGAGCCGCCCCGCAGCACCTTGTGGTTGCCGCCGAAGAACACCTCCGAGTACTCCCGGTACGGGAACGCCGTGAACCCTGGGTAGGGGAGGAAGTCGCTCGCCGTCCACTCCCAGACATCGCCTATGAGCTGCCGGACGCCGAGTGGCGACGCGCCTTCCGGATACGCCCCCGCCGGGGCGGGACGCAGGTGGCGCTGACCGAGATTGGCCCGGTCGGGTGCCGGGTCGGCGTCGCCCCAGGGATAGCGCCGGGAGCGTCCGGACACGGGGTCGTGCCGAGCCGCCTTCTCCCACTCGGCCTCCGTCGGCAGCCGCCGCCCGGCCCATCGGGCGTACGCGTCCGCCTCGTACCAGCTGACGTGCAGTACCGGCTCGTCGGGCGGCACCGGTTCGGTCACCCCGAACCTGCGCCGCAGCCACTGACCGCCCTCGCGCCGCCAGAACAGCGGAGCCTCGATGCCGTGCTCGCGGATCTGGGCCCAGCCCTCGTCCGCCCACCACCGCTCGTCGGTGTAGCCACCGGCGTCGATGAAATCCTGGAAGGCGCTGTTGGTGACCGGGGCGGTGTCGAGGAAGTACGCCGGGAGTTCGCGCGGGTGGGCGGGCCGTTCGTTGTCCAGTGCCCAGGGTTCCGTGGAGGTGCCCATGGTGAACCGGCCCGCCGGGACCAGCACTTCGGTCGGCAGCCCGGCCATTCCGCCGCGGGGTGGCTCGGGCGCGTCCAGGGCGGCGGGCCCGGACCGGAGCTGATGGGTGATCAGCATGGTTTCGTCGTGCTGCTGTTCGTGCTGGGCGATCATGCCGAACGCGAATCCGGCGTCCACCAGTGGCCCGCCGCGCAGCGGATGCTTCTCCAGGACGTCGAGCACCCGGTCCCGTATTTCGGACGCGTAGGCACGGGATTCGGCGGGGGAGAGCAGCGGCAGTGAGGGCCGTTCGGCACGTGGGTGCTCGAAGGCGTCGTACACCGGGTCGATGTCCGGGCGGATCGCCTCGAACCCGGCGACGGCCCGCAGCAGCCACTGCTCCTCCTGATTGCCGACATGTGCCAGGTCCCAGACCAGCGGGGACATCAACGGCGAGTGCTGTGCGGTGAGCTCACGCTCGTCCACGCAGCCGGTGAGGAGGGCGGTGCGGGCCCGTGCGGCGGTCAGCGCGTCCAGGGCGTGCTGCCTGAGCAACTCCTCGTCGGTCGCCACCGAGGACTCGTTCATGAGCGGAACTCCTTGCTGGGGGGCATTTCCTGCTGCTCGGCGCCGTGGAACGCGAAATCGTCGGCCGGGCAGCGGCCGGGCAGCACATAGCGGTCGAAGTACGCAGCGACCGCGTCGTGTACGGCGGGGGACGCGCCCAGCCTGGGCAGTGCCTCCAGCGCGGCGGTGAAGCAGCTGACGGCGGCGGTGTGCAGTTCGGGGTCGGTGAGCCCGTCGCGGGCGGCGGCGGCCCACAGGGGGTTGCGCGGCGCGGGCAGCGGACCCGCGATCTCGGCGAGCGGCTTGACCGTGCGGTACGCGGTCTCCGCGGCCTCGGGGTCGTCGAACAGCGCGGTGGTGACCGCGACCGGTACCTGCCAGCCGTTCTCGCCCGGTTGCGCGTCGATCATGCGCAGTTCGAGATGGCCGCGGGGGCGCACCGGGGGAAAGAGCGTGGTCATGTGATACTCGAGATCCTCCCGCGTGGGGGGACGCGGCTTCCCGGTCCGTATCCACTGCCGGAAGGTCAGTTCATCGGGGGCCACCCAGGGCCCTTCTGGAGTCCTGACGCACATCACCGGTGTGTCCAGCACATGCGCCGCCCACGCCCTGCGGGGTGGTGCGCCGGGCTCGGGCGCGAGCGCACGCCGCGGGTCCAGGTCCGCCCACAGCGCCTGGCGGGTGGACCGCAGGCCGGTCAGGCGGCCCTTCCCGGCGGGGGAGTTGGCGAACGCGGCGACCAGGACCGCACCGAGAAGATGTGCCGACTGCCAGCGCCTGCCGAGGCCGAGCGGCCCGGGTTCCTCGAAGCCCGCGTCCAGGCACACCTGGACGGACGCGGATGAACACATCATCGAACGCCCGGCGGGTCCGGTCCGGTCGAGGTGTTTCTCCATCGCGTCATAGCGCGGCGCCCGCAGGAGTCTGCGCGGGGGATTCCACGGGTCGTGGCCGTGGCCGCTGAGGGTGAGCCCGTGCGCCCGCAGAGCCGTGCGTACGGCGTCGAGATCGGCCGCCACGGAGTCGACGCACTCCATCAGCGACGGGGCGGGCTGCGAGCTGAGCTCCAACTGCCCACCGGGTTCGAAGGTCAGCGCCGAGCGGAGTGGGAGCTCCCGCACGGCCGCGTACGCGTGCTCCAGCCGCGATGGCGCGACGGGCCGGTCGGGCTGCTGCGGATCGGGTACGAGCCATTCGAGCTCGATACCGACCGTGCGGGGCGGGCCGGTCTTGAAGCAGATGCAGCGCAGCAGCTCTTCGGCGGCGTCCACGCTGGGCAGCGGTTCGCCGCCCCCGGCATCGCGTGCGGCCATGAATCCTCCTGTCACAAGCGCTCCGTTCACCACAGTTCACGGCCGACCGACCGCGCATGACTGATCGAGTGCGCGGTAAGAGGGCCGTAATTGGTTTGTCGGCGCCCTGGGGGATCACTGAGGATTCCGGGCATGAGTGCACGTCTGCGGGGGATCGCGAAACAGACCCAGGAGATCGTCGGAGCAGGTCGCTACCGGGCGCCGGGCGGCCAGTGGGTGACGATCGGCGGAGAGCTGTCCGCGGCTGTCGAAGGAACTCGGATGTACGGGCCCGGACCCGTGCCGGTGGTGCCCGACACGGACCGTTCCAGCGTATGCGAGGTCACCGGAGAGAGCAGCCTGGACGCTGCCCGCCGCCTCACCGCACGGGCGCCAGGCCCGGTGGCGGTGCTCAACTTCGCCTCGGCCCGCAATCCCGGTGGAGGCTTCCTCAACGGGGCCCAGGCCCAGGAGGAAGCCCTCTGCCGGGCCTCCGCGCTCCACACCACGCTGCTGCGGGTCCCGGAGTTCTATGTCCACCATCGCGCGGACCCCAGTCCCTTCTACTCCGACCGGGTGATCCACTCGCCCGGGGTCCCGGTGTTCCGCGACGAACGCGGCCGGCTGCTGGACCGGCCGTACACAGTGGGCTTCCTCACCTCACCCGCTCCGAACGCCGGTGTGATCCTCAGCCGTATGCCCGGTGAAGCCGTTCGCATACCTGCCGTGCTGGCGTCCCGCGCCGAGCGCGTCCTGGAGACGGCCGCGGTGGCGGGCTACCGGCGACTGGTGCTCGGAGCCTGGGGATGCGGGGTGTTCCGCAACGACCCGGCCCAGGTGGCGGGGGCCTTCCACAGCCTGCTCCGGGACGGCGGCCGGTTCTCCGGGCACTTCGAGGAGACCGTGTACGCGGTGCTGGACCGCAGCGCCGGGCAGCGGACCCTGGCGGCGTTCAGGGCGGTGTTCCCCGGGGCCCCGGACCCGGCGGCGGGCCGGACCCCCTCCTGAGGGGGCTCGCACACCGGTGGGCCGCCGTCCGCACTCAGCTTTGCCAAAGAAATTCTGCAAAAAGTATTTTGGAAAGTGCTGCGATCGGCCTACGCTGCCGCCATGTCCAGCGAACAGCGCGAACGCATCCTCGACCCGGAGCGTGATGCGGCGGCCGTGAAGGCACTGACCCACCCCCTGCGCATCCGACTGCTGGGGCTGCTGCGGCAGTACGGCCCCGCGACCGCCAGCGAACTCGGTGTCCGCACCGGAGAGTCGTCCGCTTCGACCAGCTACCACCTCCGTGTACTGGCCAAGTACGCCTTCATCGCCGAGGCCGCGCACCGGGACGGACGCGAGCGCCGCTGGCGTGCCGTCCACGAGCTGACGTCCTGGAGCAACGAAGCCATGGCCGCCACCGACGAGACGCGGACCTTTGTCTCCGCGAGCCGCCGGGCCCAGCTGGTTCATCTGGAGGGGGCCTTCACCCAGTACGACGAGGACGTCGCGGCCGGGCGTCTCGGGGCGGAATGGGCTGAGCCCGCGGGCATGACCGATCTGCTGTACCGCCTCACGCCCGAGTCGCTGACGGAGTTGTGGGAGTCGTTCGGGCGTGCGGTGCGCGCGCTGGCGGTGCGGGACGAGGGCGACCCGCGTGCCGAGCAGGTCGCGGTGTTCTGGGCCGGGCTGCCGCTCGCCGGGCAGGGCTCCGCTTCCGCCGGGGCTCTTCGCGGAAGCCCCGAACCCGACGGATCCGCCCCGCCCGCCCCGTCCGACGGATCCGGCCTGTCCGACGGATCCGGCCTGTCCGACGGGACCGGCCTGTCCGACGGGACCGACGGGCCGGACGCGTACGGCACCGGGACGGAAGGGGAGGTGTGGTGACCCCGCACCTCGACCCGCGCACCGCCCGGCGCCGCTTCGCCGTCGTCACCTTCCTCTTCTGGCTGCCAGTGGGTCTCTACCTGCCGGCGCTCGTCCTGCTGCCCACCGCGCGCGGCTTCAGCGTCGCCGTCATCGCCGGACTGTTCGCCGTGCACTCGTTGACGGTGGCCGTGCTGGAACTCCCCACGGGCGGGCTCAGTGATGTCGTCGGCCGCCGTCCTGTGCTGGCGGTGGCAGGTGTGCTCAACCTGGCCGCTCTCGTACTGTTCGCCCTCGGCACCGCCGCCTGGGTACTCACTGCCGCGATGTTCCTCCTGGGCGCGGGGCGTGCCCTGTCCAGCGGGCCGGCCGAGGCGTGGTACGTCGACACCGTGCACGCGCACTCCGGCGCCGACACCGAACTGCGTACCGGGCTCGCACGCGCGGGCACCGCGTCCGCGGCGGCGCTGGCCGCCGGCACCCTCATCGGAGGGGCGCTGCCCTGGCTGCTGGGCCTCGGTCCGGGCCTGGGGGCGCGGCTGGCCGCAGCCACCTCCGGGGTCGTGCTCCCGCTCTCCGTGCCCGGGCTGCTCGGCGGGGCCGTGGTCCTCGTCTTCGTGGCTTATGTGCTGACCCGGCTGCCCGAGCCGGCCCGGCCCCCCGCCACACTGCGCGGGGTCGTCGCGGGCGTCCCGGCGACGGTGCTCGGCGGTCTGCGCCTGGGCGCGAGCGACGGGCTGATCCGCAGGCTGCTGCTCACCACCTGTGCGATCGGCGCCGCGCTGGGCACCATCGAACTGCTCATGCCCGGCCGAACCGCGGCACTGACCGGCGCACCGGAATCCGGGGCGGTGGTCTTCGCGGGCTTGGCCTGCGGGGGATTCGCCTGCACGGCCGTCGGTAGTCACCTCGCGCCCTTCACGGCCCGGCTGGCGGGGGGTGCCGAGCGCGCGGTGCTCGTCGGACTCGGTGCGATGGCCGCGGGCCTGCTCCTCCTCACCGCATCCGCCGCCTGGTCGGGGACCTGGGCGCTGGTGCTCCTCGCGGTCGGCTACGCACTGGTCTATCTCGCCCTCGGTTCCACCGGGCCCAACGGGAACGAACTGCTGCACAGCCGCGTCGGCAGCGCCCACCGGGCCACCGCACTGTCCGTTCAGTCCCTCGCGTTGCAGGCGCTGGGCGCGTCGATCGGTCTGGTCGCGGCGGCCCTGCCGCAGGGGCCCCTCCGCTGGCTTCCGGGCGCCCTGCTCCTGGTGGCGGGCGCTCTGCTGTGGGTGCGCCGGGGCCGTACCGGTGGCGGCGGACCCGGAGGCAACCGCCGTGATCGCGCCGAAAGCCCACGCGCGGATGCGACGGCGGCAACGGCGCGTTCCGGCGTCGGAGCGTGATCGGTCGGTAGCTCCGCGCAGCGAAAATGGGTGCGAACAGCGTGGTTGTGGCGGGTCGGCGAGGCCGCGGGAGCGGCTGCGGGCCGCGCCCCGGTCGAGGATGCCGACGGCCGGGACCCTGCGAATACTTCTGGCCAAGCACCGATTTCCGGGCCTGTCCGCTCTGGAATTATCCCGAGAGCGATGAGTCAGATACCCAGGGCGACGACCCAGACACCCAGACATCCGGCAGAACGCTCCCTCCTGGCCAAGAGGGCCGTACCGACCAGCGCCGACGTCGCGCGGTTGGCCG
This sequence comes from Streptomyces sp. NPDC127084, assembly GCF_042724175.1. NCBI lineage: Bacteria > Bacillati > Actinomycetota > Actinomycetes > Kitasatosporales > Streptomycetaceae > Streptomyces > Streptomyces sp. NPDC127084. The sequence continues at coordinate 5,466 of NZ_JBHXFA010000156.1, read as the reverse complement.
GCGTCTCGCGGGCCACGGTCTCCTACGTACTCAACAACACCTCGGCGGTGCGCATCAGCGAGCCCACCCGCCGACGGGTGCGCCAGGCAGCCGAGGAGCTGGGCTATGTGCCGCACGCGGCGGCCCGCAGCCTGCGCGCGGGTCACACCCGCATCGTGCTGCTGCCCACGGCGCACGTGGCGCACGGCCCGCTCGACGGGCGCTTCATCAGCGAACTCCAGTGGGCGCTGCGGCGCCTGGACTACACCGTCGTGCAGTACGGCAGCCTCGGCCTGGACGGCGACGCCGCCGCCAGGGCCTGGGCCGAACTCCGGCCGGTCGCGGTGGTGTCGCTCGGAGAGGTCGCACTCACCCCGCAGGGCGTGGATGTGCTCAAGCGCTCCGGGGCGCGAGCGGTGATCACGCTGGGCCCGCAGCAGGTACGTGGAGCCCACTCGCTGGTCATGGACCAGCGCGAGGTGGGGGTGAGGGCAGCGAGGCACCTGCTGGAACGAGGCCGCAGGCGCATCGGCATGATCATGCCCGAGGAGCCAGGGCTCGAACTCTTCCGTGAACCCCGCCTGGCCGGTCTGCGCCAGGCCGCCGAACCGCTCGGCGCCACGGTCACACCCCTGCCGCTCGGCTACGACGAGTCAGCCGCGGACGCGCTGGCGGCGCGCTGGCGCGAACTCGGCCTGGACGGTGTGTACGCCTACAACGACGAGTACGCCATGCTGCTGATGCGCGCTCTTCAGGACGCCGGGATCGGCATTCCGGACGAAACCGCGGTGATCGGCACTGACGACCTGCTGCTGGGGCGGCTGCTGCGGCCACGGCTCAGTACGGTCCGGCTTGACATGGTCACGGGACAGCATCTGGCGGAGCTGGTCGACCGGGTGGTCCGAGATCCCGGCGGCGCTCCCGAGCGGCACGATCTGCTGGGTGCGCGAGCGATCCGCCGTGAGTCCACGTGAGCGTGCGCGGCGGGCGGTGCGTCGCTAGCGTCAAGGCATGAGTACCCTTCCGCGGCACTTCCAGGTCCTGCTGGTGCCGTCGCATGTGCTGGACCGTTCCGGTGCGGCGGTGGAGGACAGCGCGGTGCGTTCGGCGACCGTGGAGTACACGGGCGAGAGCGGCGCCTCCGGCTACCCGCGCTACTCGGGCCACGGTGTCGTCGCCGATATCGACCCGGTGACGCGCACCGTGGAGGCGCTGCTCGTGGACGGCGCGGAACTGGACTACGGCCTCACCGCGCTCGTATCGGACTATCCGAAGGCCACCTGAACGGGCGGATACGGAGCGACCCGGGGCCAGGCCTCTCGTTCGGACCCTGCCGGACTCGGCCTGATCCGGACGAGAGACCCAGGCGCGCCCACGGGGCGGCCCGGGCCCGTCCGTCCCGCTGTCCGACGCGGCGACTACTGAGCCTGCGGCTCGGTGCCCTGGGTGTCGTGGCCCTGCCGGGGATCCTGAGCTTCCGCGATGGACTTGCGTACCTCGTCCATGTCCAGCCCCCGTGCCTGGCCGATCACATCCTCCAGCACGGGCTCCGGCAGCGCTCCCGGCTGGGCGAACACGGCGACATTGTCCCGGATGATCATGAGCGTAGGAATCGAGCGGATCTCGAAAGCCGCCGCCAGCTCCGGCTGCGCCTCCGTGTCCACCTTCGCGAAGACGAGATCGGAGTGGCGCTCGGAGGCCTGCTCATAGACGGGGGCGAACTGGCGGCACGGCCCACACCAGGAAGCCCAGAAGTCGATCAGGACGAATTCGTTGCCGGATACGACCTGATCGAAGTTTTCCTTGGTGAGCTCGAGGGTGCTCATGTCTTCCAACCTCTTCCTGATGTCCGTCGGGGGGACGCCCAGCACAACCGTGTTCCGGGCGGGCGGTATTCCACCTGCCCATGTGGCCACGCCGCACACGTGGCTACAGACTTGTCCGTATGACCGAAGCCGTGGAGTACGACGTGGTGGTGCTGGGCGGGGGGCCCACGGGGGAGAACGTGGCGGAGCGGACCAGAGCCGCGGGGCTGAGTACGGCGGTCGTGGAGAGCGAACTGGTCGGTGGCGAGTGCTCGTACTGGGCGTGCATGCCGAGCAAGGCGCTGCTGAGGCCCGCGATCACCCACGCCGACGCCCGGCGAGTGCCGGGAGTGCGCGAGACGGTCCGGGGCGCGTTGGACACCGCGGCGGTGCTCGCCCATCGCGACGAGTTCACCTCGCACTGGAAGGACGAGGGCCAGGTGGCCTGGCTCGACTCGATCGGCGCCCGCCTCTACCGCGGCCACGGCAGGCTGCACGGTCCCCGGAAGGTCGTCGTCACCGGACCCGAGGGCGAACACCATGTGCTCACCGCCCGGCACGCCGTCGCCGTGAGCACCGGCACCAGGGCGGTGCTGCCGGATCTGCCCGGGGTGGCCGGCGCCAGGGCATGGACCAGCCGCGAGGCCACCAGTGCCAAAGCCGCGCCGGGCCGCTTGGTGGTGGTCGGCGGGGGAGTCGTCGGCACGGAGATGGCCACCGCCTGGCAGGCACTCGGTTCCCAGGTCACCCTGCTGGTCCGGGGCGAGGGCGTGCTGCCCCGCATGGAGCCCTTCGTCAGCGGCTACATCGTGGACGCGCTCACCGACGCCGGTGCCACCGTACGCACCGGGGCGTCCGTGGCCGCCGTGCGTCGTGACGGAGGGGCCGGACCCGTCACCGTCATCCTCGAAGGCGGGGAACTGATCGACGCCGACGAGGTCCTCTTCGCCACCGGACGGGCTCCCCGCACCGAGGACATCGGCCTGGACACGGTCGGCATCGAACCGGGCTCCTGGCTGCGGGTGGACGACAGCTGCCGGGTCGAGGGCACCGACTGGCTCTACGGCGTCGGCGACGTCAACCACCGTGCCCTGCTGACCCATCAGGGCAAGTACCAGGGACGTATCGCCGGAGCCGCGATCGGCGCCCGGGCCCAGCACGTTCCGCTGCTCGAAACCGACCGCTGGGGCGCGCATTCCGCGACCGCCGACCATGACGCCGTACCGCAGGTCGTCTTCACCGACCCCGAGGCGGCCTCCGTCGGTCTGACCCTCGCTCAGGCGGAGGCATCCGGCCGCCGGGTTCGAGCGGTCGACTACGACCTCGGCTCGGTCGCCGGGGCCGGGCTGTTCCTCGACGCCTACCGCGGCCGTGCCCGGATGGTCGTCGACCTGGACCGGGAGGTCCTGCTCGGGGTCACCTTCGTCGGGCCCGGTGTGGGCGAACTGCTGCACTCGGCGACGATCGCCGTCGCGGGAGAGGTACCGATCGACCGGCTGTGGCACGCCGTACCGTCCTACCCGACCATCAGCGAGGTCTGGCTGCGGCTGCTGGAGACCTATCGGGGCTGAACGCACCGACGCGGCAAGCGGCGGGGGCGGCGGGGGGTTGGCACCGCGCGCAGGGGGTAGCGCCACGGCCGGCGCGCTACGGAGGAGCGGCGGCCACACCCGTATGGCCCGCAGCGCTCGCGCGCACCCCGCCGGCGGGTTCTGCTGGGACCACCCATTCGTAGCGGGAGGTCCTGCCGTGCCGGACAACGGAGTTCCAGGCAGCGGAAAGCCGTACAGCGGAGAGCCGCGACCCGGCCCGGCGGGGCCGGACTCGCTGGACAGCCTGCGTGAGCGCGTGGCGGTTCTCGAATCCCAGCAGGTGAAGCGGACTCCCCGGCACCGAGTGAGGTCCTTCTTCGCCGCGCTGCTCATCGTGCTCGGCTGTGTGCTCGCGCCGTTCGGCGTCGTCGCGGCGTGGACGGCGGACGAGATCGGTGACACCGACCGCTATGTGGCCACCGTCGCCCCGCTCGCCTCCGACGCGGACGTCCAGCAGGCGGCGGCGACCCGCGTCACCAACGTGGTGATGGAGCACATCGACCTGAGCGCCCTGCTGGAGGAAGCCGTCCCGGCGGACCGGCCCCTGCTGGACAAGCTCATCGGCCGGGTGGGCAACTCCCTGGAAGGCGCCGTACGCAGCTTCGTCCAGGACAAGACCCAGGAGATCCTCGCCTCCGGCACCTTCAGGACGATCTGGATCAACGCCAACCGCGACGCCCACGCCGCCCTGGTCAAAGCCCTGACGGGCAGCTCGGACAGCACCCTGACCATCCACAACAACTCGGTCACCGTCGACCTCGGGCCGGTGATCGACAAGGTCAAGCAGCGGCTCGTGGACGACGGTCTGACGATCGCGTCGAAGATCCCCGAGGTGCACACCGACTTCACCGTGCTCCGCTCCGATGACATCGGCCGGGTGAAGACCTACTTCCGGCTGCTCCAGATCGCCGGGGTCTGGCTGCCGGTCATCGCGGTGCTGCTGGTCATCGCCGGTGTGCTGCTGTCCAGGCACCGGCGTCGGGCGCTGGTCGCGGGCGCGCTGGGGCTCGCCTTCGCCGCGGTGGTGCTCGGCATCGCGCTCACCGTGTTCCGGGTGGTCTATCTCAACGCGCTGCCCGACAGCGTCTCGCAGCCCGCGGCCGGGACGATCTACGACACCCTGACGCGCTATCTGCGCACCATGGTCCGGGTGACCGTCGCACTGGGTGTGGTGGTGGCGCTCGCCGCCTGGCTGAGCGGTCCCGGCCGCTACGCCACCCTCGTACGGCAGCTCTGGGTCTCGGGGATCGCCGCGGTACGTTCGACGGCCGACCACTGGGGCATGCGCACCGGACCGGTCGGCCCGTTCGTGCGGCGCTACCGGGCCTGGATCACCTGGGTGCTGGTGGCGGTGGCGCTGCTGGTGTTCATCCTGTGGAGCTATCCCACGGGCTGGGTCGTCATCGCCATCGCGCTGGTGTTGCTGCTGGCCATGGCTGTGGTGGAGTTCCTCGCCCAGGACAGCGCCCACGGCACCGGGAACACCGGGGCGGACGGGCCGGGACCGGTCGAACCGTCCCGGACTCCGTCCGCCCGATGACTGGGGATCAGCCCTTGCGGGTGTTGATCTCCTCGGTGAGCTGGGGGACGACGTCGAAGAGGTCGCCGACGATGCCGTAGTCGACCAGGTCGAAGATCGGGGCCTCGGCGTCCTTGTTGACGGCCACGATGGTCTTCGAGGTCTGCATACCGGCCCGGTGCTGGATCGCGCCGGAGATACCCGAGGCGATGTACAGCTGCGGGGAGACGCTCTTACCGGTCTGGCCGACCTGGTTGGAGTGCGGGTACCAGCCCGCGTCCACCGCGGCACGCGAGGCACCCACCGCCGCGCCGAGCGCGTCCGCCAGCGCCTCGATGACCGCGAAGTTCTCCGCGCCGTTGACACCGCGCCCACCCGAGACCACGATCGCGGCCTCGGTCAGCTCCGGACGGCCCGTGGACTCCCGCGCCGTACGCGCCACGACCTTCGTACCCGTCGCCTGCTCACCGAACGCAACCGCCAGCGCCTCGACCGCGCCCGCGGCCGGGGCCGCCTCGACCGGAGCCGAGTTCGGCTTCACCGTGATCACCGGAGTACCCCGGGACACACG
>NZ_JBHXFA010000155.1:2637-15789 GCF_042724175.1 Streptomyces sp. NPDC127084 | reverse complement strand
TGGCCGCCCTCGGCGGCCAGGCGAGCGGCGGGAACTTCGGCTACCGCATCTCCGGCTGACGGCTCACGGCTGACACCTGCCGGCGGTCACATGTGACGTGACGCCGGCACGTGACCTCCGTCGGCCGGGGGCAGCCGGGCACCCGCCCCGGCTGCTCCCGGCTCACACGGAGATCACCGTCTTGCCCCGGGCATTGCCCCGCTCCAGATGGCGGATCACCTCGGGTACCTCGCTCAGCGGGTGCGTCCGGTCGATGACCGGGCGCACCTTCCCCGCCTCGATGAGGCCGCGCAGGACCTCAAGATCCGCCGACCGCTCCACCGACACCAGACCGCGCAACCGCTGCCCGGTGAACGGCGACAGCAGCACGGCCCGCAGCACCCGGTCCGTACCGCCGAGCCAGCGGCCGCCGCCCTCGCTGCCGACGATGACCAGGGTGCCCCGGGGAGCGAGCGCGCGGCGCAGCCGGGTCAGGGACCGGTGGCCGGCCGTGTCCACGATCACGTCGTAGCGCCCCGCCGAGGGGAAGTCCTCGCGGGTGTAGTCGATGACCTCGTCCGCGCCGATCGACCGCACCAGCTCCGTCTTCGCCGTGCTGCACACCCCGGTGACGAGCGCCCCGTACGCCTTCGCGAGCTGCACCGCGTACGTCCCGACGCCGCCTGCCGCGCCGATGACCAGCACCCGCTGCCCCGGCCGGACCTGTCCCACGTCGCGTACGGCCTGGAGTGCGGTGACCCCGGAGATGGGGACGGCCGCCGACTCCTCGAGGCTGAGGTTCGTGGGCTTCGCCAGCAACCGGTCCTCGGGTGCCCGTACGTACTCGGCGAAGGCTCCCTCGCAGAAGCCGAACACCTCGTCGCCCGGCCGGAACCGGGTCACCCCGCCGCCGACCGCCTCGACCAGGCCCGCGACCTCACGGCCCCTGACCCGTTCCTTCGGTGCGCGCAGCCCATAGCCCATCAGGCGCACCAGATAGGGCCGGCCCCGCATCAGATGCCAGACGCCCGCGTCGACGGCGGCGGCGCGTACCCGTATGAGTACGTCCTGCCCACCGATCGCCGGGTCGGCCGGCTTGTCGATCTCCCTGAGCTCCAGCACGTCGGCGGAGCCGTACACGTCCTGCACGATGGCTTTCACAATGCCTCTCCCGGACTGTCGGGGTACTGGAACACCTCGTCGAGCGGCACCCCGAAGACCCGGGCGATCTGGAACGCCAGCTCGAGCGAAGGCGAGTAGCGGCCCTTTTCGATGGCGAGGACGGTCTGGCGGGTCACGCCGATCCGCTCGGCGAGCTCCATCTGCGTCATCTCGCCGTGTGCGAAGCGCAGGGCTCGGATCGAGTTGGTGACGCGGGTCGGTTTCACCACGGCTGGAAGCCCCGTCGGTAGGCGGCGATCTTCGCCAGGGAGCCGAGGACCGCCGACAGCACGAAGGCCAGATAGATCGTGTTGGCGATCCAGAAGTAGTCCGCCTCGGCCATCGCCATGACCAGCGCCGCGACGGCCCCGATCACCAGGAACGACTGCCCGGTGTACTCCCCGAAACGATGGATCTCCCGGTCCCGCTGGTCCTTCCCCCGTTCGTCCCGGGGCGAGGTGAGTGCCGCCGCGACACTGAGCGCTATCGAGGCCGCGATGGAGCCGCCGACGGTCCACAGCAGCGCCGGTACGTACTCCACATCCGCGAGCGGTGTGTGCTCAGCCCGCCCCAGCACCAGGGCCAGATACACGCCGTAAGCGGCGATCGCGACCACTCCCAGGATCCAGGCGCGTTTCTCCTCGATGGCCATGGCGATGCCCTCCCGCCGTCGTGGTGTCAAAGAAACTTAACACTCGGAATGTAAGAAGAAGACAACATCAAGTCAAGAATTATTTACATCCCCCCGGAAGCAATCCACCGCACCCGTGGTTCGCGCATGCAACGCCACCGGTACCGTCCGAGCGCCGCCCGGGGACGCCGCCGCACCGCATCCGGTTCCCCTCACACCGGCCCATTTCCGGCCGAACGCGTGACATCACTCACGCGATCCCACCCCACTAGGACGACCGGTAGTAGATGGCGTCAGGTAGACATAAGGATATTTGTCCGTCTTGACCCACTCCCCTCTCGCACCGTCTTCGATGCCATTCGGCTGGCTCGGGCCTTTCGCCCGTTTCGCGGGCGCATAGGTGTTACTGACGGAGCAACAGGTCCTGGCGGGAGCCCCTGCCCGCGGGCCAGCACGCCCGTACGCCCCTGGCAAGAGCCGTCCAACCCTACGAGCCGGGGTAGTACCGACACTCGTTGCCCTGCGCTGGCGGCGCTTCTAAGAATGGCGACCGCAAAGGCGTCCCCGCAGCTCAGGCACAGGTTCCGTGCCCGGGTTGGCCGCTCACGGGGACGCTCCGCGCACAAGAGTGAGGTCACACATGAGCAAGCACCGCAGGAAGACGTACTACCGAAAAATAACGATCGCGGCAGTCGCGGTGGCGGCAGTAGGTGTGCCCTCAGCCGCCATGGCGTGCATGGACCAGCCGGGCGGTCGGCCTGAGAGCCGGCAGAACCAGTGGCAGGGCGACGGCGACGACTGGAAGACCGCCGCTTCCAATCAGCGGTGGAACTGGGACGGCTCCCACGAGAAGTGGTGGGACAAGAGGAAGGGCGCGGAGGGCCAGGAGAGCCAGGAGTCCGCCGCCCCGTCCGCCGCCCCCTCCGAGCCTTCCGAGCCCTCCGAGCCCGCTGAGGCCACCGGCGCGCCGAAGCCCACCGCTTCGAAGCCTGCCTCGAAGCCGGCTTCCAAGCCCGCCTCGAAGCCCAGCGCCACGAAGACGGCCTCCCCCACGCCGTCCAGCCCCTCCGCCTCCGAGTCCGCCGCCCCGGCTTCCGGTGACGTCGCCCGCATCGTGGCCCTCGTCAACGCCGAGCGCAGCAAGGCCGGATGCTCGGCGGTGAAGCTGAACGCCAAGCTGAGCAAGGCCGCCCAGGCGCACAGCGAGGACATGGCCTCCCACAAGAACATGTCCCACACGGGCTCCGACGGCTCGAACCCCGGCACCCGGATCACGCGCGCCGGCTACAACTGGAGCACGTACGGCGAGAACGTCGCCTACGGGTACGACTCCCCCGAGAGCGTCATGCAGGGCTGGATGGACAGCCCCGGCCACAAGGCCAACATCCTCAACTGCGAGTTCAAGGAGATCGGCGTCGGCCTCGCCCAGCCGAACGACTACTGGACGCAGGACTTCGGCACGGCCCGCTGACCATGTGACCTCAGCGCGCAAGGCCCCGGCACCTGACCGCCGGGGCCTTCGCCGTGCCTGCCCGCGCCTGTGCTCAGGCCGCTGCCGTGCTCAGGCGCCCGGTACCGGGGCCTTCGCCGTGCGAGAAAGGGCTCAGGCGCCCCGCGCCTGGTCCTCCGACGCGCCCCCGAACGCCCCCAGGATCCGCTCCGCCGCCAGCGTCGCCGTCAGCTCCCCGTCGCGCACCTGCCGCTCCAGTACGGGCGCGAGGGAGCGTACGAGCGGGTGGGAGTGGAGCCGGCCCAGCAGCTCGTCCCGCACCATGCTCCAGGCCCACTCCACCTGCTGCTCAGCGCGCTTGGCAGCGAGCCTGCCGCCCGCGTCGAGCAGAGTGCGGTGCTGCTCCAGACGGTCCCAGACCGTGTCCAGGCCGGTCGACTCGCGGGCGCTGCAGCTCAGCACCGGAGGGGTCCAGGCGGCGTCCGCCGGATGCATGAGACGCAGTGCGCCCGCCAGTTCACGGGCAGCGGCCCGCGCGTCGCGTTCATGGGGGCCGTCCGCCTTGTTGACCGCGATGACATCGGCCAGTTCCAGGACGCCCTTCTTGATGCCCTGGAGCTGGTCGCCGGTACGGGCCAGGCTGAGCAGCAGGAAGGAGTCGACCATCCCCGCGACCGTGGTCTCGGACTGGCCGACGCCGACCGTCTCCACCAGCACCACGTCGTAGCCCGCCGCTTCCATCACGACCATGGACTCCCTGGTCGCCTTGGCGACACCGCCCAGCGTGCCCGCACTCGGCGAGGGCCGGACGAACGCCGCCGGGTCCACGGCGAGGCGTTCCATACGGGTCTTGTCGCCGAGGATCGAACCGCCGGTGCGGGTGGACGAGGGATCCACGGCCAGCACCGCGACCCGGTGGCCCAGGCCGGTGAGCATGGTGCCGAAGGCGTCGATGAAGGTGGACTTGCCGACTCCGGGCACCCCGCTGATGCCGATCCGCCGTGCGTCGCCGGTGTGCGGCAGCAGTTCCGTCAGCAGCCGCTGGGCGAGTGCGCGGTGGTCCGGGCGGGTGGACTCGACGAGAGTGATGGCGCGGGCGATCCACGCCCGCTTCCCGTCGAGTACACCCTTCACATAGCTGTCGATGTCGATGGGCATACGCCGGCAGCCGCTACAGCTCGGGGTGGCCCAGCGCCGCGCCGAGCCGCCGCACCAGGTCGTAGGCCGCGTCCGGGATGACCGTGCCGGGCGGGAACACAGCCGTCGCGCCCATCTCCAGCAGCGCGGGCACGTCCTGCGGCGGGATCACCCCGCCCACGACGATCATGATGTCCTCGCGGCCCTCCTCCGCGAGCTGCTCGCGCAGCGCGGGAACGAGGGTCAGATGGCCTGCCGCCAGCGAGGAGACGCCCACCACGTGCACGTCTGCCTCGACCGCCTGCCGGGCCACCTCGGCGGGCGTCTGGAAGAGCGGGCCGACGTCCACGTCGAAGCCCAGGTCGGCGAAGGCGGTCGCGATCACCTTCTGGCCGCGGTCATGCCCGTCCTGCCCCATCTTGGCGACGAGGATGCGCGGGCGGCGGCCCTCCGCCTCCTCGAAGCGGTCGACCAGGGCGCGTGTGCGGTCCACCGACGGGGACTCCCCTGCCTCATTGCGGTACACACCGGAGATCGTCCGGATCTGGCTCGCGTGCCGCCCGTACACCTTCTCGAGGGCGTCCGAGATCTCACCGACGGTCGCCTTGGCGCGGGCCGCGTTCACGGCCAGCTCCAGCAGGTTGCCCTCGAGACCGGGGCCCGAGCCCCGCCCCGCGGCCTCCGTCAGCGCCCGCAGCGCGTCCTGGCAGACGGCCTCGTCGCGCTCCTCGCGCAGCCGCCGCAGCTTGGCGATCTGCTGGGCGCGCACCGAGGAGTTGTCGACCTTGAGTACCTCGATCGCCTCGTCGTTCTCGACCCGGTACTTGTTGACGCCGATCACCGGCTGGCGGCCGGAGTCGATCCGCGCCTGGGTACGGGCCGCGGCCTCCTCGACACGCAGCTTCGGGATACCCGCGTCGATGGCCTGCGCCATACCGCCGGCCGCCTCGACCTCCTGGATGTGCTGCCAGGCCTTGCGCGCCAGGTCGTACGTCAGCTTCTCCACGTACGCGCTGCCGCCCCACGGGTCGATCACCCGGCAGGTGCCCGACTCCTGCTGGAGCACCAGCTGGGTGTTGCGGGCGATACGGGCGGAGAAGTCGGTCGGCAGCGCCAGCGCCTCGTCCAGGGCGTTGGTGTGCAGCGACTGGGTGTGGCCCTGGGTGGCGGCCATGGCCTCCACACACGTCCGCGTGACGTTGTTGAACACGTCCTGCGCGGTGAGCGACCAGCCGGAGGTCTGCGAATGGGTGCGCAGCGACAGCGACTTGGCGTTCTTCGGGTCGAACTGCTTGACCAGCCTGGCCCACAGCAGCCGGGCCGCCCGCATCTTCGCGATCTCCATGAAGAAGTTCATGCCGATCGCCCAGAAGAACGAGAGCCGCGGCGCGAACGCGTCCACGTCCAGACCCGCGTCCCGCCCGGCGCGCAGGTACTCCACACCGTCGGCGAGCGTGTACGCCAGCTCCAGATCGGCCGTCGCACCCGCCTCCTGGATGTGGTAGCCGGAGATGGAGATGGAGTTGTAGCGCGGCATCTTCTGCGAGGTGTACGCGAAGATGTCGGAGATGATCCTCATCGAGGGCCGGGGCGGATAGATGTACGTGTTGCGGACCATGAACTCCTTGAGAATGTCGTTCTGGATGGTCCCGGCCAGCTTCTCGGGCGGTACGCCCTGCTCCTCGGCGGCCACGATGTAGAGCGCGAGCACCGGCAGCACGGCGCCGTTCATCGTCATCGACACGGTCATCTTGTCCAGCGGGATGCCGTCGAAGAGCTGCCGCATGTCGTAGATGGAGTCGATGGCGACGCCGGCCATGCCGACGTCACCGGTCACCCGCGGGTGGTCGCTGTCGTAGCCGCGGTGGGTCGGCAGGTCGAAGGCGACCGACAGGCCCTTCTGCCCGGCGGCGAGGTTGCGCCGGTAGAACGCGTTGGACTCCTCGGCCGTGGAGAAGCCCGCGTACTGCCTGATCGTCCACGGCTGGTTGACGTACATCGTCGGGTACGGGCCGCGCAGATACGGCGCCACGCCCGGGTACGTGCCGAGGAAGTCCAGGCCCTCCAGGTCGCGGCCGGTGTACAGCGGCTTGACGCCGATGCCCTCCGGGGTCTCCCACAGCAGGTCGTCGACGCTGCTGCCGGTCGACTCCTTCACGGCCGCGCGCCACTGCTCCTCGGTGGCGGCCGGGGACGGCACCCCGGAGCCGAGACCGATCTCGGTGAAGTCAGGGATCTGCATTACGCCGCGACTCCCATGCGGTCGAGTACGGAGGACAGGACGCTCACCGCGTCGCAGCCCGCGAAGATATAGGCGTCGACGTCGGTGTACTCGCCGGGCTTCCCCGCGAGGAACACCCGCTCGGCACCAGCCGACTTGAGGGCCTTGGCGACCTCGGCAGCCTGCTCCCCGTACAGCGCGTCGCTGGAGCAGAGGCAGGCGACGGTCGCACCGCTGCGGGTGAAGGCCTCCGCCGCCGTGCCCGCGTCGACCGTGACGGGGTCGTGGACCGGCTCGACACCGCCCGCCTGGAAGAGGTTCGAGGCGAACGTGGCCCGCGCGGTGTGCGCCGCGGCCGTGCCGAGCGCTGCGATGAAGACCTTCGGCCGGGCGCCCGTGGCGGCGAGGTGCGCGTCGGAACGGGCGCGCAGCCCCTCGTAGTCCTCGTCGCGCCGGACCTTCGGCAGGCCCCCGGACAGTGCGGACACGGGCGCGGGCTCGCGCTCCACGGGCTTCTCGGCCAGATGCGGGAACTCGCTGACGCCGGTGATGGGTTCACGGCGGCTGGCCAGCTTCTTCTTGCGCTCCTGCCAGGTGGCCGCGAGCCGCTCACCGAGCAGGCCCGAGCGCAGCGCCGCCGCCATGCCGCCGGCGCGCTCCAGCTCCTGGAAGAACGCCCAGGCGGCTTCGGCGAGTTCACCGGTGAGCCGCTCCACGTACCAGGAGCCGCCCGCGGGGTCGGCGACCCGGCCCAGGTGCGACTCCTCCAGCAGGATCGAGGAGGTGTTGCGGGCGATACGGCGGGCGAAAGCGTCCGGCAGGCCGAGCTCGTGGTCGAAGGGCAGCACCGTCACGGCGTCGGCCCCGCCGACACCGGCGCCGAGTGCGGCGATCGTGGTGCGCAGCATGTTCACGTACGGGTCGCGCCGGGTCATCATCACCGGCGAGGTGACGGCGTGCTGGCGCTGCGCCCCCGCGTCGCCGGTGGCGCTGACCCCGCACACCTCGGCCACCCGCGCCCACAGCAGCCGGGCGGCGCGCAGCTTGGCGACGGTCAGGAACTGGTCGGCGGTGGCCGCGTAACGGAACTCCAGTTGGCGGCAGGCGGCGTCCGCGGTGAGTCCCGCCTCGGTGAGCAGGCGCAGATACGCCACGCCGGTCGCGAGGGAGGCTCCCAGCTCCTGGGCGGCCGAGGCCCCGGCCTCGTGGTACGGCAGGGCATCCACGGTCAGCGCCCGCAGCCCCGGGTAGTCCTGGTCGCAGCGCCTGGCCAGCTCCACGACAGCGCTGGTTTGGGGTCCGGTGTCACCGGGCTGCCCGGTGCGGGCCTGGTACCCGAGCGGGTCGGCGCCGAGCGTGCCGCGCGCCGCCTCGCGGGCGACGCCCTTCTCCTCGTACAGCCGCAGCAACTCGCGTGCGGCCGCGTCGGTTTCGGCTCCGGCGTCGAGCGCGACCGGGGCCAGGTCGAGGTAGACCCCTTCCAGGGCCTGGGCCATGCCGCTGACGGGCAGCCCGGAACCGCCGACGGTCAGCCAGAGCGAGGTGACACCGTTCTCCAGGTCGGCGAGGATCGCCTCGTTGGCCCGGGCGGGGTCGGAGAGCTCGTGGCGCTGGCGTACGTCCCAGCCGCCGGCCGGCCTGCTGCCGCGTACATACGGGGCGAAGCCCGGGTAGCCGCCGACGGTGCCGGCCGTGTCCGCGGCATCAGCCGTGCCGGCCGTATAGAGGGGACGGGCGACGAGTCCGTCTTCCAGCGCCGTCGAGAGCGCGTCCTCGGCCGCCGCGCCTGATACGTCCTTGCCCGATTTGCGCAGCACGCCCTCCACGAGGCGCTGCCACTGCTCATGGGTGGCGTCCGGGAATTCGGCGGCGAGCGAAAGCCCGTCATCGGGAACAAGGGTCATGCTCGGATGCTAGGTCAGGCCTGCGGATGAGCAGCAGAGGCGGCGTATGTGACCTTCCCCTCTGTGACCTCCTTCTCTTCCGGCGGAGCCGTCCGCATCAGCCGGAAATGGCGTTGCCGCGGCGTGTTCATCCCCGTAAGTTCGCTTTCGTGACTGCCGGGTCGGCCTTGGGCCACAAGCGAGTGGGGTACCCGGCCCTGGCGTGAGGCCGGGGCGGGCTAGAGGCCCGCCGCGCTCTTTCTTCTCCCTCCCCCCTTCAAGCACACGAAGCGAGAGAAGAAAGAGAGACAAGTCCCGCGCATGCAGAACGACTTCAATCAGCAGGTCATCGAGGAGTTCCGGGCGAACGGCGGAGTGGTCGGCGGCCCCTTCGAAGGTGGTCGGCTGCTCCTGCTGACCACCACCGGCGCCCGGACGGGCACCCGGCACACCACCCCGCTCGGCTATCTGCCGGACGGCGACGGCCGCGTCCTGGTCATCGCGTCGGCGGGCGGCGCACCGCGCGACCCGGACTGGTTCCGCAATCTCGTCGCCCATCCACGCGTCTCGGTCGAGGCCGGTGTGTTCAGGTACGAGGCCGAAGCCGAGGTCCTGACGGGCGATGAACGGGACCGCGCCTTCGCCCGCGCGGTCGAGAGCGACCCGGGCTGGTCCGACTACCAGGCCAGGACAGACCGGGTCATCCCGGTCGTGGCACTCCAGGAGATACCGGGCCCACCGGATATCGCGGCGCCGTCGTTCGGTGCCGCCGTGAAGGCGGTGCACGACGGGTTCCGCAGGGAGCTGTCGCTGATCCGCCAGGAGCTCGCCGGGCCCTTGGCTCCCGGGGGTGCCCCGCTGGGCGCTCAGCTCCGGGTGAACTGCCTGACGGCCTGCCAGGGGCTGCACAACCATCACACCGGCGAGGACGCCGGGCTGTTCCCGTTCCTCGCCGGGCGCCACCCGGAGCTGGCCCCCGTACTGGAGCGCTTGGGCCAGGAGCATCTGAAGCTCGCGGAGCTGCTCGAAGAACTGCGCGCCACCGTCACCGACGGGCAGCCGGACCCGGTGCGGGTGCGCGCGGAGGTGGAACGGCTCACGGCCGCGATCGAGGACCACTTCCGCTACGAGGAAGAGCACCTGATCCCGATGCTGGACGCGGCGGCGCCCTGAGCACCGCCTCCGCGGGGAGGGCGCGTCAGCCCTCCCGGCGGAGGTCCCCCGCGGGAGGGGCTTCGGCCCGCGTGACCAGGGCGAGCAGTCCCGGGAAGCGGGCGTCGAACTCCTCGCGGCGGCACCCCCACGGGCAAGCTGCTGCTGAACGCCCGGGCCGCGCACCCCGATCCGGAGCAGTGAGGAGCAGTCCCGCAAGCGCCGAAAAAAGTCTCCGGCGTGGTGTCGAGAAACCGCCGACGGCTCCGACGTCTCCTGCGAGAGTCGCCCACAAGGGGCGGCACACACCCGAGGGAGCGGAATCATGAAGTACCTGGTGATGGTGCAGGGCTCGCAGGCCGACTACGACGCGATGCGCGGGAACGGCTCCGAGCACAGCCCGGTCTGGAGCGAGAAGGACCTCCAGGCGATGTTCGCCTTCATGCAGGCCGTCAACGACGACCTCGCCGAGTCCGGGGAGCTGGTGGACGCCCAGGGCCTGGCCGAGCCTGTGCAGACCCGGTTCGTGCGGGCGGGCGACGACGGGCGGCCGGTGATCTCGGACGGGCCCTACAGCGAGACGAAGGAACTGCTCGCGGGGTACTGGGTGCTGGACTGCGAGAGCCTGGAGCGGGTCACGGAGATCGCGGCGCGCGTCGCCCAGTGCCCGGTCCCGGCGGGCTCGCCCGACTATCCCGTGGTCATCCGGCAGATTCAGGAGAGCGGCGGCGATCTGTGCACGTGAGCGGGCCGAGGCGGGACCCGGGCGCGGACAGCGGCGGTCCGGACCAGGACCCGGACCAGGGCACGGCCACCGAGGACCTGCTGCGGTTGCACGCGCCGCAGGTCCTCGGCGCGCTGGTGCGCCGTTACGGGCACTTCGCCGAGGCGGAGGACTCCGTGCAGGAAGCCCTGCTGGCCGCCGCGCGGCAGTGGCCGGCGGCAGGGGTGCCGGACAATCCACGCGGCTGGCTGATCAAGGTGGCCTCGCGCCGGCTGGCCGACCAGCTGCGCGCCGACGAGGCGCGGCGGCGGCGCGAGGAGGCCGCCGCGCGGCTCACCCCGAGGGACGGGCTGGCGGCGCCGCCTCCGGGCGAGAGCCGGGCACCGTCCGCCGACGACACGCTGACGCTGCTGTTCCTGTGCTGCCATCCCGCCCTGACGCCGCCCGCTCAGATCGCGCTCACCCTGCGGGCGGTCGGGGGTCTGACCACGGCCGAGGCCGCCCGCGCGCTGCTGCTGCCTGAGGCGACGGCGGCGCAGCGGATCAGCCGGGCCAAGGCGAAGATCAGGGACGTGCCTTTCCGTCCGCCGGGCCCCGAGGACCGCGACCAGCGGCTGGCGGCCGTACTCCAGGTCCTCTATCTGATCTTCAACGAGGGCTATACGGCCACCTCCGGAGCCGCACTCCAGCGCACGGACCTCGCCCATGAGGCGATCCGGCTCACTCGGGCGGTGCGCGCGCTGCTGCCGCGCGAAGGCGCGGTCACCGGGCTGCTGGCGCTCATGCTGCTCACTCAGGCTCGGAGCGCGGCCCGTACCGGCCCGCACGGGGAGCTGATCCCGCTGGACGAACAGGACCGGGGGCGCTGGGACCGCGCGGCGATCGCCGAGGGCACGGCGCTGGTCGAGGAGGCGCTCAGCGAAGGCCCGGCGGGCCCCTATCAGCTCCAGGCGGCCATCGCCGCGCTGCATGACGAGGCGGCACGGGCCGAGGACACCGACTGGCCGCAGATCCTCGCCCTCTACGACGTCCTCGTGTCCCGGGCCCCCGACCCCATGGCGGAGCTGGGCCGTGCGGTGGCACTCGCCATGGCCGAGGGACCCGAGGCCGGGCTGGCCGAGGTGTCCCGTCTGGAGCGCCGGTCGGCGGACGGGCCGGCGGACCGGCAACCAGGCCGTCACCGGCTGGAGGCGGTACGAGCCCATCTGCTGGAACGGTCGGGCGACGCGGTGGGCGCGAGGGCCGCGTACCAACGGGCCGCCCAGCAGACCCTCAGCATCCCCGAGGCGCGCTACCTCCGGATGCGGGCGGCACGGCTGGGACCGTGAGCGGGGGGCGGTGCGGCAGGAAGTCCGGTTCGACATCTGGTCAGGCGTCCCGGCCGACCAGTACTTTACCGCCGGTAACGCGTGTCTCCCTCCTGCCCCATGCCTCAGGAGTCCCTCTGTGAAGACAGCACATCCCTGCACTCTCGCACTCCTCGCCGCGTCGCTCGTGGCCGGTGCCGCCATCGCGCCACCGGCTGCCGCGCGCCCGGCTACGGCTGCCCGGGCCACCCCGGCGGCGTCCGGGGAAGGGCTCCGCGAGGTCCTCCTGGTCGGCAACAACTGGGAGGGGACGGCGGACGTCCTCGAATCCTCCGGGTCGCTGACGAAGATCGGCCGTATCAACGTCGTCCCCGACAAGGACGAGCGGATGCGGGAGATCTACCTGAACCCCGTGAAGCTGGCGTACTTCCTCGGTATCCGGCTGTCGGTCGGCGAGGGCCACGACCAGCTCGTGGACGACATGTACTCCACGCCGGACGGCTCGGCCATCGTCGTGTCCCGCCCGAGTTTCGCCGACGTGGTCTCGATCGACGTCACCACCGGCAAGATCAACTGGCGCTTCGCCGTATCCGGGTTCCGCTCGGACCACATGGCGGTGTCCCCGGACGGACGGCGCGTCGCCGTGTCCGCGTCCACGTCGAACACGGTGCATGTCCTGGATATCGAGACCGGCCGCCAGACGGGCTCGTTCAAGACCGGCGACAAGCCGCACGAGAACGTCTTCACGGCGGACGGCAAGCAGATCTGGAACTCGGCGATCGGCGAGGTCACCACCGCGCTGGACGATCCGTTCTTCGACTGGACCAAGGGCGACCGCAAGCTCACCGTCGTGGACGCGACCACGTACAAGACGGTGAAGGTCATCGACATGCGGCAGCGGCTCGACACGTTCGGCCGCAAGGACCTGTCGGACGCGGTGCGGCCGGTGGCCTTCACGCCCGACGAGTCGAAGGTCTACTTCCAGGTGTCGTTCTTCAACGGCTTCCTGGAGTACGACGTGGCCAACGACCGCATCCTCCGCGAGAAGGTGCTCCCCAAGAACCCGGCCACCAGCGAGAACCGCACCACCTGGGTCAACGACTCCCGGCACCACGGCATCTCGATGAGCCCCGAGGGTGACAAGCTCTGCGTCGCCGGCACGATGGACGACTACGCGACGATCGTGGACCGCGAGACCTTCCAGGAGGGTCCGCTCGTCCCGGTGTCGAAGCCGTACTGGGCGACGGTCAGCGGGGACGGGAAGTCCTGCGTGGTCTCCGAGAGCGGCTCGGACTCGGTCACGGCGATCGATTTCGCCACCGGCCGCGAGGTGGCGTCGGTCGCGGTGGGCGACCACCCGCAGCGGGTGCGGCTGGGGCATGTCCCCGCGGGGTGGAGGGGCGCAGCGGCCCTCGCCCGGTAGTGCGCGGGGGGGGGGGGGGGGGGCCGGCCCCCCCCCCCCCCCCCCCCCCCCCCGCGGCCCCCCCCCCCCCCCCCCCCCCCGCCG
>NZ_JBHXFA010000155.1:0-2628 GCF_042724175.1 Streptomyces sp. NPDC127084 | reverse complement strand
GCCGCGGGGGGGGGGGGGGCGCCGCGGCCCTCGCCGGTTGGGGCGGGGGTTTTCGGGGGGGCCCCGCTCACCCCGCGAAACCCGCCCGCTTCCGTCCCCGCCCGCCTCCGCCCCCCGGGCGCACCGGACGTGCAAGGCCCACCACCCGGAGGGATCATCGGGGGATGAGCCCCACGCGCCCCGAGCGTCCCGCGATCCACCTGGCGCAGCAGCCGGACGCCGACGAACTGCTCTCCCGCAGTCCGCTCGCGCTGCTGGTCGGGATGCTGCTCGACCAGCAGGTACCCATGGAGTGGGCCTTCTCGGGCCCGTACACCATCGCCCAGCGCCTCGGGCGGGACGATCTGGACGCACATGAGATCGCCGCCCTCGATCCGGACGCCTTTGTCGCGCTGCTGTCCGAGAAACCGGCCGTGCACCGCTACCCGGGGTCCATGGCCAAGCGCGTCCAGCAGCTGTGCCGGTACCTGGTGGACGAGTACGACGGCGATCCGGCCGGGCTGTGGCGGGACGCGGAGACGGGGCGGGAGCTGCTCGCGGGGCTTGAGGCGCTGCCCGGTTTCGGGAAGCAGAAGTCCCAGATCTTCCTGGCGCTGCTGGGCAAGCAGTGCGGGGTACGGCCGAAGGGCTGGCGTGAGGCCGCGGGTTCGTACGGGGATGAGGGGTCCTACCGGTCCGCCGCCGACATCACCGGCCCCGAGAGCCTGACCAAAGTCAGATCGTACAAACAAGAGATGAAACGTGCCGCAAAGGCAGTCAAATGACACTTCATTACGCCCCTAGACGTACAAGATGATGTCAACATTGCTAAATATGACGTGAGTTATGGCACAACTGTTCACAGAGCACCCAGAGATCGCTAACTTCCCCTCAACCTTGTTCGCACCGGGAAGGACCTCTGTGAACTCATCCCATCGCAGAGCAGTGGCCACCCTGGCCGCAGCCGCACTCGCGACCCCGCTCCTGCTGGCATCCGCCTCCCCCGCATCCGCTGAGAGGCATGACCCTGCCAAGGCGGCGGCGAAGGAAGCAGCCCAGCTGTCCAGGAAGCTGGTCCGTGCGTCATCGGCCAAGGACGCCGCCGCGCACCTGCGGAAGTTCCAGCAGATAGCCGACAGCGCCGGAGGCAACCGCGCCGCCGGCACGCTGGGGCACGACGCCTCAGCCGCGTACGTCTACCAGCTGCTGAAGAAGGCCGGGTACAACGTCGAGTACCAGACCTTCGAGTTCACCTTCACCCAGACCCAGGCGGAGCGGCTCGCCGTGGTCTCGCCCGCCCCGCGCGACGTCGCGATACACGCGATGTCGTACACCAAGTCGACCCCGGTCGGCGGGGTGAAGGCGGCGCTGGCCGCCGCTCCGGTGGACGCCGACGGCACCAACGGTTGTGAGGCGTCGGACTTCGCGTCCGGGACCTTCACCGGCAAGGTCGCCCTGATCAAGCGAGGCGGCTGCACCTTCGCCGCCAAGCAGGAGAACGCGGCGGCGGCGGGCGCGATAGGCGCCGTGATCTACAACAACACCGAAGGCGCGCTCTCCGGCACCCTGGGCTCCGTGGAGGCCGGCAAGATCCCGACCGGCGGCATCACACTCGCCGAGGGCGAGAAGCTCGCCGCAGACCTCGCCGCCGGACCGGTGACGATCGACTTCGAGATCCGCCAGCTCCAGCAGCAGCGCACCACCCGGAACGTCATCGCCGAGACCAAGCACGGCAACGCCGCCAACACGGTGATGCTGGGCTCCCACCTCGACGGAGTGGTCGACGGCCCGGGCATCAACGACAACGCCTCCGGCTCCGCCGGTCTGCTGGAGGTCGCCCTGGAGCTCGCCAAGAGCCACAAGCGGCCCGCCAACAAGATGCGCTTCGCCTGGTGGTCCGCCGAGGAGTTCGGACTGCTCGGCTCCGAGCACTACGTCGCGAACCTCAGCGACCTCGGCAAGAAGGAGATCAAGCTCTACCTGAACTTCGACATGATCGCCTCGCCGAACTACGGGCTCTTCGTCTACGACGGCGACGACTCCGACGGCGTCGGCGCGCCCGCGGGCCCGGCCGGCTCCGCGCAGCTTGAGCGCGACATCAACGAGTTCATGGACAAGCAGGGGCTGCCGCGCGAGGGCACGGACTTCACCGGGCGCTCCGACTACGGGCCGTTCGTCGAGGCGGGCATCGCGTCCGGTGGCACCTTCACCGGCGCCGAGGGCGTCAAGACCGAGGCGCAGGCGGCGAAGTTCGGCGGCACGGCGGGCGTCGCGTACGACTCCTGCTACCACGCCAAGTGCGATGACATCAAGAACATCAGCATGACGGCGTTCGACGCCAACATCGACATCATCGCCAACGCGGTCGGCACCTACGCGATCGACCTGAGCTCGCTGCGCAAGCCGGTCACCACCGTCCCGACGCAGGGCGGCACGGGCAGCGGCGGCGGTCTGCACGACGGTCACGGTGTGACGGAGTAGCCCCCTCCGCGACGCACTGCCACGCACTGCGCTGCCGGCTTCACCAGCGCACGGGGCGCCGCCGGGCGCGCGCCGCGGGCCGGCCGCGCCCGGGGGGGGGGGGGGGCCGAGGCCGGGCGCCGCCCCCCCCCGCGTGCCCGGGGGGCGCGATGCGCGCAGCTGTTGGCC
>NZ_JBHXFA010000154.1:4694-16158 GCF_042724175.1 Streptomyces sp. NPDC127084 | reverse complement strand
CCTCTTGGGGGGGTCTGTGTTTTTTTTTTTACCCACCCCCCCCGGTTTCCCCGCGCCACACCCGCCCCCCCCCCCCACTGGGGGGGGGCGGGGCGCCCCGGGGGGCCACCCCCCCCGGGGGCGAACGCGATCTACGCCATGGCCTGGATCTGCGCGGAGGCTGCTGTGCCGAGGTGTGGCCGCATCGGCGGTCACCTGATCACGGAGCGTCCGAGGCACGCGAAACGGCGGGGCGCTCATGGAACGCTCCGCCGTTTGCGCTGAACTTGCTTGCATCTGCCGTTATGCCGGCGGCTTACCGACCCACTTCGCGGGTACGAGTGGCACGGGCATCAGCATGACGAACGCCACCTGGATCGCGAGTTGGATCAGAGGGGGTTCGGCGGTACTGGAAGCAATCATGGGCCAGGCGAACAGGAGCATCGGCAGCAGGAGCGCGCCCCGGAAAGACCCTGCAGGCATCTTCCGGTGCCCCAGCCCCGCGCAGATGGCGAGGAGCAGACTCGGGACGCCGATGAACCCCAGCAGGATGAGACTCGTCTCCACATGTTGCCCGAGAGTGTCCCCCTCCCATGGGAACACGAGAGCCACGATCAGCCACCCGACGGTATAGAGGAGCAGGTAGGTCAGTACGCAGCGACCGATTCTGCCCCATATGTGGCCCGCCCCGCCGTCTGCCGCGTATTTACTGTCCGGCATCAGCACTCCTTGACACAGCGGCCGTCGACCCATTCCCGGCCGCTGAGCTTACCCGGCCAGATGGGTATGGAATCCAAGCCTCCTGGGCTGGCCATACGGTCTGTGGCGATGACTCGGGGGGATTGGTTGGGCCGGTACTGAACGACCTCCATGTCAGGGTATGGGTCTCCCGACCGGCTCACCGTAACCGAGGTTCGCGTCGCCTTGATCTTGATCGTGTTGTCGACTGCGAAGTACCGGAAATAGCTGTTCACACCATGCACGCCGATATCCAGTTGCTCGGAGGTGCTGTCGTGGCCGAACCCTTCCGGGTTGACGACGTTGTAGCCGCCGTTTGTGTCCGATGGGTATGCGCCGACGACGGTCGGGCGTGCAGGGATCATTTTGCTGGGCTTGGGGGAAACGTAGCCGTAGTCCCCTGGCGATCCTCCGGCCGGTTTGGGCATCGTGTGCGAGGCGCTGATGGTGAAGCTGACTTCGCCGGACTGGGTGTTCCAGAAGAGGGTCATCCGGTAGGGCCGGTAGGGGTCGATGGATGACTCTCGATTGTCCCCCAGCAGTTTGCCCATCATGGCATCTTTGGTGTGGATATAGAAGGTAAGGCGAATGATCCCCCGGTCGGGCCCCTTTCCGACATTGAACGTCACACGCTTGGATCCGGCCGGTTGGGCGCCCCAGCCGGCGTCGAGCGCCTCGTCGTAGAGGTCTACGACAGGGTCGCTGTTGTCCGCCTGCTTCGATGACTTGGGCTTCGGCGACGTGAGGACGGGCTGGCCGCCCACGCATGTGGCCAACCCCGTCCAGCACTCCTCAATGATCTTGCCCGTCGGGTCGGCGTAGGTCAGAGGGTTGTTGTCGCCGTAGGTGTAGCCGTGTGCCTGCTGCGGGTCGTTCAGGTCGACCACGGGATCGACGCTGATGAACCGGCCGGTGGCCGGGTCGTATTCCCGAGCGCCGAGATGGATGGTCCCGGTTGCTTCGTCCTCGGTGCCGCTGAGGAATCCCTTGTCGCCCGTCCAGCCCGGGGCCTCGGCGCCGCGCCGGCTGCCGAAGGGTGCGGTCTTGCGGCGCGTGACCGTCTGGGTCGCGTCGGCGGTGACCTGCGTGGTGCCGGTGTTGTGGTGGTCGCCGAAGGTGAAGCTGAGCTTCCCGCCGGTCCGGACAGCCAGCCCGCGGCCGTCGGCCGAGTAGTAGCGGGTGCCGGTGACGGCGCCACTCTTGGTCAGGCGCACCTCGGTGCCGTAGGAGAGGTAGAGCGTCGTGCCCGAGGCATCGCGCTCGATGATCCGCTGCCCGTCGGTGTCGTATACGTAGCGTGCCTTCTCGACCGTGCCCTCCTTGACGGACTCCAGATGGCCCTCGTCGTCCCATTCGAGGACTTGGGTCGTCGCGCTGCCGGTCTTCCGGGTCTTGGTGTTGCCCGAGGCGTCGTAGCTGAAGACGTCTTCGCGCGGTGACGTACCCGTCTGGGTGACCTTGGGCAGGTCGTGCTTGCCCGGGGTCGGGGCGGAGTAGGTGCGCACCGTGTCCGTGGCCGGGCCCGACTCCGTCTTGTGCTGGGTCTCGGTCTTGCGGTTGCCCACCATGTCGTAGGTGTAGGAGGTCCAGTACGCGTCCGCGCCGCCGACGACGCTCGCCGACGGGGCCGACGAGCACTTCGTGTTCTTGTCGGTCCATGCCTCTGTTACACGGCGCAGGGCGTCAAGACTGAAGCACTGGTTGTCCGTCGTGCGGACCGCGTCCTGTCCGTAGGAGGTGGAGACGGATGTGATGTTGCCGACGGGGTCGTAGGTGTAGTGGACGTCCTCGATCCGCTGAGGAGCGGTCTCCCGGTCCAGGTAGGTGTCGGTGACCGCGCCGGTGTGCTCGTCGAACACGTTCGACGTCGTGAGGCTCTGGCCGAACGCTCCGTACTTGCGGGAGATGGGCCGACCGTAGTGGTCGTAGGTGGTCCCGGAGATCAGCGGATCCGTCCCTGCGCCGACCGAGTTGAGCAGCCCCGCCACGGGGCTGTAGGTGTTGGCGACCTTCTCCGCGGGCAGTCCGCCGATGGCGGGATGCTGGGTCCACATCACCTGCCCGGTGTTGGCGTTGTACGAGGTCGTCCACTTGTACGTGCCGGCCAGCGCGCCTTCGGACGCCGGGACGGTGGTCTGGGTGATGACCGGCTGGTAGATGCTGTTGTACGTCAGCACACTCGACTCGTAGGCATTGCCATCCACATAGCGGACGGACTTGGAGACCTGCCCCTTGGCGACCGTGTCGTACTCCCATGAGGCGAGAGTGGTGCTGCCGCTCTTCAGAACGGTGCGGCGGCCCAGCACGTCGAAGTCGGTGTGCAGGGTCACCCCGCGGGCGTCCAGCACATCGGTGATCCGGTCGCCTTTGTCGAAGGTGCTCGTGGTGGTGCCCTTGTCCGGGTCCCCGCTCTTCACCTGACGGCCGCGAACGTCGTACTCGTACGTCCACTTGGCGCCCGAGGGGTCAGTGACCTCGGACAGCCTGCCGTGCTTGTCGTAGCCGCGCTTCATCGACTGCGCGGTCTTGCGGGCCGTGTCCGTGTACTGCTTCTGCTCGACCGTGCGCCCCAGGGCGTCGATGACGGTGGTCGTGGCGATTCCGCCGGCGGGCGGGATCACCGTGGTGGTGTCTCCGGTGTAGCTGGTGGTGGTCCGTTTGGTCTCGTCACCGAAGCGGCGTGAGATCTCCGCGGTAGTCCGCCCCGCGCCGTCGTACTCGGTGTCCGTGGACGAGGGGTACTTCAGTTCCTGCCCGGTCACCAGTACGGGCTCGGCCGCACCGGTCGCGAAGTAGGTGCCGGACTTGCGCCATACCCGGCCGTGCGTGTCGTAGAAGTTCTCGGTGACGAGACGTCCGGCGAGGTCCGGGCTCTGCTTCTGGGTCTGCCGCTCACGCAGCATGCCGTCGTAGATGCCGTAGGACACGTCGTACTTGGAGTCATGGGTGAGAGTCTTGGTGGTGATGACGACGGGACCGTCATTGCGCACGAGATACTCGAACACCATGCTCGGCGAGTCCGGGTAGGTCGTGGCGGATCGAGTCGGCTTCCACACCTTGGTCAGCCGGCCTGCGGCGTCGTATGCGCTGGTGGTGACCTTGCCGTTCGCGTCGGTGACCGAGGTCGTCTGCCCGCGCAGCGGTTCCGTGACCGTCGTCACGGTGTGGCCCTTGGGATTGGTCACCACGGACTGGGTGGGCACTTCACCGGTCGTCGGCGTGTATGCCGTCCTGGTCACCTCGCCGTAGGCGTCGGCGGCGCTCAGCGCGCGGCCGTAGAGGTCGAAGTCCGTGACCGGAGTGGACGAGACCGTGGAGTAGCCGCTGCCGGACCCGTTGATCCGGTCGGTCTTCGTCACCAGCCCCTTGGTGGGCGCCGCACCGAGGGCGCCGCCGTCGTAGTACGTACGGACGTCGTCGATGACGTCACCGGGACGGGACACCGCGCTACCACAGGGGACTGCGACGGTCTCGATCCGGCTGACCTTGTCGAGGATCGCGCTGCCCGAGCCGCGTGCGTAGGTGGTGGTGGTGCACTTCTCGTCTCCCGTCTTGCCGACGTCGCCGGTCTCCGACTGCCAGTCGACCATGCCGTAGGCGTCGAAGTGACGGGAGGTCTCGGTGCGGTACTCCCCGCCGGTCACGGTCGTGCGGCTGACCTCCTTCTGGGTGCCGGTCTTGTACGACACGAGGTCGGGCAGACCGGTACGGGAGCGGGTGTTGCCCGCGGACGAGCGCCAAGGCGTGTACGAGGTACGGGAGACCACCTTGCTCGTGTCGTCTCCGTTGTACGTGATCTTCTCCCGCACCATGCCGGCGAACTGCTCGCGGTCGGTGGCCGAGTCGCCCGCGCTGTCCTTGACAGCTGCGCCGTCGATGCCGCGGAAGAATCGCTTCTCCTCCAGTGTCCTCGGATCGGAGGCGGCGCCGGTGCGGGTCTGGACCCGCTCATAGCCGCGTGCGACCGAGTGGACGCGGTTCTCCGCCTTGGTGAACTCGTCGGTGTTCTTGGCCCATGCGGCGCCGCCGAGGTAGGCATAGCTGCTCACGGTGTCGGGGGACTCGGCGAGATTGTCGCCCTCGACGACCTGGGTGACCACGTACTTGTTGAACCAGTCCTGCTTGGCCGTCTCACCCTCGAACGCCCATTTCACCGGGTAGCAGCGCGTGGTGTTGCCGCCGTCGGCGGGTGGCAGGGTGGTGGCGGTGCAGTCGGGCTGGGAATAGGTGATCCCGATGGTGCCGCCGGTCTCGGTGGTGATCTGGTACAGGCGAAGCCGGATGAACGGGGCCAGGCCGTCGCCGAGTCGGTCGACACGGTTGGCTCTCTGCTCGCCGGCGAAGGTGACCGGCGGGAGGCTGACCGTGCCGCCGGCCTTGGCGGTGCGCTGGATGGACTTGAGCCACATGGGGGTGGAGATACCGTCCCCCGAGGCGGGGAAGTCCTGCTTGAGGGACCAGGAGTCGACGTCCTTGTACGCGCCACCCGTCAACACCTGGGTCGTGACCGAGGTCAGCCGCATTCGCGACCAGAAGGTCGGCGAGTACTTGTCCTTGCACTCGGTTGCACTGTCCTTGCAGTACTGATCGAAGGGGACATCGGGCCAGTTCTTGGCATGGGAGTCGTCGAAGGTGCCACAGTCGGTCAGACAGCGCTCGGACACTCCGAACGTGACGCGGCCCATCGCCTTGCCCGTGTACACCGAGTCCTTGCGCAGGCCGTAGTCGATGTGATCGAGGTATCCGCCGCGCACATACGAGGTGACAGTGGCCTTGCCGGTCGTCTCGGAGACGTTGCGGCCGTAGTTGTTCTGTTCGGTCTTCCAGTAGTACGCCATGGCGTTTCCGTTGGGCGCCACCACGTAGTCCAGTTGCCAGCGCCATGCCTGCTTGCACCAGCCGCTCGCGAACGCGGAGTTGTAGCAGGGCTCACCGGACTGGTTGCCGAACACCGGGGTGGTCCAAGTGGAGTTGGTCACCGCGTCGTCAGCCTCGTCGCCGTTGTCCTTCCAGCCCGGAAGCCGGTTCAGACCGAAGAAGTACTGGGTGCCGTCGGTCGTGGTGACCTTCCAGTGCTCACCCACGCCATCGACACCGGTGCTTCCCTTGTCGCCGTTCTCGGCGCCGGTCAGCTTTTCGATCTTCTCGCCCGAGTCGGTCTCCGCGACCCAGCCCTTGTCCTTCTCGTAGACGAGTTCGGTGCTCTTGCCGCCGAGGGAGAGCGTGGCGTTGTCGTTGTACCAGCACAGGTCGCCGACCTTGGTGGTGTTGGTGCCACCGGTCTTGTCGTCGTCGCATGCCTTGTAGCGGCGCTCGATGAAGCCCGGTTCCCAGTCCCAGCCGTCTCCGATCCAGGACGGCTGGCTGTTCGACGCAGCCGTGCGTCCGTCCACGGACTGCGAGTTGTAGTTGAAAGCGATCTTCGGCTCAAGGCCGCCGGGGACGGTCGGCACACCGATCGGATGCGACCAGGTGAACGCGCCGTTGGCACCCCCCGCCGCCCAGGAACCGGATGGCTGAAGGCTCGTCGCCTTGTAGTCGCCTGTCTGTCCGCCTGCTTCGGCGGTCGCCGCGAGCACCGTCGCCGAGCGTGCGGCCAGCGTCTGGGCCGACAGGGTCCCGGCGCGTACGTCGTTCTTCGTCGCAACCGGCTTCTGAACACGGCACTCCGCGGCCGTCGGACGGGTCAGCGCGCACAGTGGCAAGCTCACCAGTCGCAGCCGCGCCGCCCAGTCTCCGCCGTACGCGTCGCGGAAGGAGTCGTAGTCCACCACGACCTTGGCCGGGACCGGCTCCTTGACGCCGTCGGAGCGGCCGACGGTCAGCAGCAGCCCCTCGACGCCGGCCTTGCTCGCGGCTTCACGGGAGGTGACGGAGACTTTCAATCGGGCCGGTTGCCCGTCATCGGGAGCTGCCCCGGGGCGTGAGGCTTTCGATGCGGAGCCTTCGGGCACCTTTGCCGCTTTCTGCGTGCTCAGCGCTCTCGGTGGGGTGGACGGCCCAACCATCACCGAAACGGGGAGCGAGCCCGCTTGTCCACCGGGCGCCAGTGAGACCTCCGCTGATCCGGCCCGGGGCCAGTCGGCCTTGACAGCCTTCTTCTTCCAGGAGTTCGCAGCGGCGGCGTCGCGCCGTTTTGTGCCCCCTATTGCGGCTTCCTCGACTGCCACGGCTTGCGGCTGCTTCAGTTTCGGCGGCTCTGGCCGGGCATTGGCTGCGACGGCGACGGAAGGAAGTATTCCGGCCAGCAATGCGGAGGCGACAACTCCAGCCAGCCCGTTGGTTCTTAGGCGTTTCACGCCCGGACTCCTCGTCTCAAGAATGTTTGACGCAGGTTAACAGGCGGGATTTCGACGCCATCTGAAGCATTTTCAGTGGTAAACAGTGCGGACTGGATGTGGCCCGGGAAGCAGCGATGCCCGCAAGTGTCGTATAGGGAATGAGTTTCCTGCTCCTGGGTTTCCCCGTGCTAAGCGGAGCGACTGCATCCCGATTGCCTCCACAGGCCGAGGCGGGCTTTTGCCGCTCTCGGGCGGCTCCCGGCGACTCGGTGTTTCGATGCGGAAGTTGTCGACAGCCGGCAACAGGAAGACCCGGGGCGAAGGGAGTCGACGGTCGTCCGACCATTCAGCAAGGCGCTTTCTGGGGCGCCGCCCGCGGGAAGTGCCAGTTCCGCTTTGATCGCTGATCCGGCTGGGCAGGGTTCTCCACCGGATGGCAGGAACGACAGAGGCTTCGGCACGCCCTCCGCCTCCTGCTCGGTCGTCCCCAGGGGCGTCTCGCACACCTGCTGCGTGACCCCCGAGCCGGCGCCGTCCGGCGACGGCCGCGACGGCGTCGACGCCGTGTACTGATCGACTGGTCGAAGAGGTGCGCTGTGAATGACCGCGGTGCTCCCGGAGGCCCGCGCTGCGGGGAGCGCGATCGCGGATGCTCAGAAGAGCACCCCTGTGCACACTTCAATACTTGTCAACAACCCTTCATCGAAAGGTTGTTGAACGGCCATGTGCGGCAAATTCGCTACCCGTCGGTAGGCCATAGGCTCGAACCATGCGCCGAGCGAAGATCGTCTGCACCCTGGGGCCCGCCACCGATTCATACGACCAGATCAAGGCACTGGTCGAGGCCGGAATGGACGTCGCCCGCTTCAACCTCAGCCATGGCACCCACGCTGAGCACGAGGAGCGCTACCACCGGGTGCGCAAGGCGTCCGACGAGAGCGGACGCAGCGTCGGGGTCCTGGTCGACCTTCAAGGCCCGAAGATCCGTCTCGGGCGGTTCCGTGAAGGTCCGGTACTGCTTGAACGCGGCGATGAGTTCACCATCACCGTGGAGTCGGTCGACGGTGACCGCGGGATCTGCGGGACCACGTACTCCGGCCTTGCCGCCGACGTCGTCACCGGTGAGCGCATCCTCGTGGACGACGGGCGGGTCGCACTCGAGGTCATCTCGGTCGACGGGCCCCGGGTGCGGACCCTCGTGATCGAGGGCGGCTTCGTCTCCGACCACAAGGGCCTCAATCTCCCCGGTGTGGCGGTCTCCGTACCCGCTCTGTCGGAGAAGGACGTCGCGGACCTGCGCTGGGCGGTCCGGCTCGGAGCCGATGTCATCGCCCTGTCCTTCGTACGCGGCGGGCGCGACATTGCGGACGTCCACCGGATCATGGACGAGGAAGGGCGGAGGCTCCCGGTCATCGCGAAGATCGAGAAGCCCCAGGCGGTCGACAACATCGAGGAGATCGTCGCCGCCTTCGACGGCATCATGGTCGCGCGCGGTGACCTCGGCGTCGAGATGCCGCTGGAGCAGGTCCCGATCGTCCAGAAGCGCGCGATCAAGCTGGCCAAGCGGAACGCCAAGCCGGTCATCGTCGCCACCCAGATGCTCGACTCGATGATCGACAACTCCCGGCCCACCCGTGCCGAGGCCTCCGATGTGGCCAATGCCGTCATCGACGGCACCGACGCCTTGATGCTGTCCGCCGAGACCAGCGTCGGTAGTTACGCCTCCGAGACGGTCAAAACCATGTCCCGCATCGTCGCGGCGGCCGAGGAGGACATCCTCGCCAAGGGCCTCCCGCCGCTCACCGAACGCAGCAAGCCCCGCACGCAGGGCGGTGCCGTCGCCCGTGCCGCGGCCGAGATCGGAGACTTCCTCGGTGCCAGGTTCCTGGTCGCGTTCACCCAGTCGGGCGACACCGTCCGGCGGCTGTCGCGCTACCGCTCGCCGATCCCGCTGCTGGCCTTCACCCCTGATCCGGCCACCCGCTCCCAGCTCAACCTCACCTGGGGCGTCGAGACCTTCCTCGTATCGCAGGCGGTGTCCACCGACGCGATGGTCGACCAGGTGGACGAGGAACTGCTGCGGATCGGCCGCTGCGTGAAGGGCGACATCGTGGTGATCACCGCGGGGTCCCCGCCGGGGGTGTCGGGCTCGACCAATCTGGTGCGGGTGCACCACGTCGGCACGGACGACTCGCCCGGTTCCTGACCGTCTCCGCTCTCCCCGGAGTGTTTGCCTTGGTGCTTCCCGGGCAGTCGGCGAATACAGGAGGCCCGTGCACTTCGGGGCCGAATGGGCTTCCCCCGCCCTCCGGGGACGAGGGGAACGGACATACACGGAGGTCCGGATGTCCACAGGAACTTTCATCGGCATCATCATCGCCGTGGCGGTCGTCCTGGTTCTGATCGCGGTAGCGGTCGGGATGGCCATGCGCCGCCGCCATCTCCGCCAGACCTTCGGCCCCGAGTACGAGCGGGCCGTCGAAGCGGACGGCGGCAGCAGGCGGACCGCCGAACGCGAGCTGCGGGCCAGGGAGCAGCGGCACCGCGGGCTCGACATCAGGGAACTGCCGCCGGCGGCACGGGAACGCTACGCCGTGGAGTGGAAGGGTGCTGAGGAACGCTTCGTAGACCAGCCGCGCCAGAGCGTTGACGAGGCGGATCACCTGGTCACCCAGCTCATGGGTGAGCGCGGCTACCCCACGGACGGATACGAGCAGCAGGTGCGCGACCTCTCCGTGGAGCATGCGAGCACCCTGGAGCACTACCGGGTCGCCCACGAGGTGAACGTCCGCAACCAGGACGGCACCGCGACCACCGAAGAGCTGCGCGGCGCCATGGTGCACTACCGCGCGCTCTTCCAGGAGTTGCTCGGCAACCAGAACCGAGGCACACGATACGGCGCGGCCTGACCGCCGTGCCGGCGAGGTGAGTTGACATGCGGAACCCAGAGCGCACGCGCGGCGCACCGCTCGCGAGCGACCTTTCGACCGAAGACCTCACACGGCCGAGGCAAGACCCGCAGCAGCAGTCGGAGCGGAGTGTCTATCCGGGCGAGGCCGCGCCGGTGACCGGAGCGGGGCCTGCGTCCGAGGCCGCGCCACAGGACGCACCCGAAGACGCACCCGCGGCTGAAGGCGCACCGGAAACCACACCAGAAGCCGCGCCGTCGGCCGAATCCGCGGAGGAGCCCGCGCGGCAGGCGCTCGTTCCCTCCGGAGAGGCGGAGGACTACCGCGACCGCTGGCAGCAGATCCAGGGCACCTTCGTGGACGATCCCAGGGAAGCCGTACGCAACGCGGACACCTTGGTCGCCGAAGTGATCCAGTCCCTGGCCGCCACCTTCGCCGACCACAAGCGGGAGCTCGAGGACCAGTGGTCTCGTGGCGAGGAGATCCAGACGGAGGACCTGCGGGTGGCGCTCCAGCACTACCGGTCGTTCTTCAACCAGTTGCTGAACGCCTGACGGGCCCGGCCACAAGCGCCGCGATACGCCGTCGGCGTGACCTTGGGAACGAAGGAAAAGTGCCCCAGGTGGGATTCGAACCCACACTGTCCGCTGTTTGAGAGCGGCCTCTCTGACCAGTTGGAGTACTGGGGCCTAAGAAACCCAGGGTGGTGGTGGCCCTGTGCGTCACCACCTTACCGCAGCTGGGTAGGCTCATGGGGAGCAGTTCGTGACGCACCGAGGAGCCCCTGTGACCGCCCCCGAGTCGCCCCAGCCCGCCGACGACACTTCGCATGTCCCGCCGCTGACGACCCGAGTCGTCATCGCCGAGGATGAGGCACTCATCCGCCTCGACCTGAAAGAGATGCTGGAAGAAGAGGGCTACACGGTCGTGGGCGAGGCCGGCGACGGCCAGGCGGCGGTCGATCTCGCGCGCGAACACCGCCCGGATCTGGTGATCCTCGACGTGAAGATGCCGGTGCTGGACGGGATTTCCGCCGCGGAGGTGATCGCGGAGGAGTCCATCGCTCCCGTGCTCATGCTCACCGCGTTCTCGCAGCGCGAACTGGTCGAGCGGGCCCGGGACGCGGGCGCCATGGCTTATCTGGTGAAGCCGTTCAGCAAGAGCGACGTGGTCCCCGCCATCGAGATGGCCGTGTCGCGCTTCGCCCAGCTCAAGGCACTGGAGCAGGAGGTCGCCGACCTCTCGCAGCGTTTGGAGACGCGCAAGCTGGTGGACAGGGCCAAGAGCATCCTGCAGACCCAGTACGGACTGACGGAACCCGCCGCCTTCCGGTGGATCCAGAAGACGTCGATGGACCGCAGGCTGTCGATGCAGCAGGTGGCCGAGGCGGTCATCGAGGACGCCGACGAGAAGAAGGCCGCGAAGGGCCAGTAGCGGGACCCGCGCCCAGAACGGAGAGGGGGGGGGGGGGGGGGCGGGCGGCGGGGGGGGGGGGGGGGGGTGGGTGGGGGTGGGGGGGGGGGCAGAGCCCGCACAAGAAAGAGGGCTGTCGGAGAG
>NZ_JBHXFA010000154.1:0-4684 GCF_042724175.1 Streptomyces sp. NPDC127084 | reverse complement strand
CGGTGTAACCGGAGCCGGTGTCACCGGGGTCGGCGAGCACGCGGTAGAACGTCGGGGGGGGGGGGCGGGGCGCGGCGCGGCAGGGGTCGGGCCCGGCCCCCCCCCCCCCGCCGCGCGCGGCCCCCCCCCCCCCTCTCCATGTGTGCGTACCGGTCAGTCCTCGCCGAGATACGTCTTGCGGACGTTCTCGTCGTGGAGCAGATCCTGTCCGCTGCCGGTGAGCTTGATCTCGCCGACCTCCATGACATACGCCTGGTCGGCCAGGGACAGCGCGGCCTGGGCGTTCTGCTCGACGAGCAGAATCGTCGTGCCGGCCGCCTTCAACTCGGAGATGGTCGCCATGATCTTCTGCATCATGATCGGCGAGAGACCCATCGACGGCTCGTCCAGCATCAGCAGCTTGGGCTGGGACATCAGTGCCCTGCCCATCGCGAGCATCTGCTGCTCACCGCCCGAGAGGGTGCCGGCGGCCTGCTTGCGGCGCTCTCCCAGGATCGGGAAGAGGTCGTAGGCGCGCTGGATGTCCTTCTCGATCCCGGCCTTGTCATTACGCAGGAACGCTCCGAGCTGGAGGTTCTCGGTGATGGTGAGGCGCGGGAAGATGTGCCGGCCCTCGGGGGAGTGGGCCAGTCCGAGGGACACCACCTTGTGTGCGGGGATGCCGCTGAGGGGCTTGCCATCGAACATGACCTTGCCGCTGGACGGCTTGAGCAGTCCTGACAGGGTGCGCAGGGTCGTGGTCTTGCCGGCGCCGTTGGTGCCGATCAAAGTCACGACCTGGCCGGCCTCGACGGAGAAGGAGATGCCCTTGACGGCCTCGATCTTGCCGTACGCGACCCGAAGGTCCTCGACTTCGAGGAGTGCGGTCACTTCGCGTCCCCTTCCGTGCTGGTGGTGCTGGTGTTGCCGTCAGAGCCATCGGAGTCGTCGGCGCCGTCCGACTCGTCCTCAGCCGGGTCGGAGGCCTCGTCCGTCTCGTCGGTCTCGTCCGCGTCGTCCGCATTCACGGCGTTCTCGTCGGTCTCGTCCGAGGACTCGCCGTCGGCGGCGGACGCGGCCGACGCCTGCTCGGCGGCCTCCACCTCGGCGGCCTCCTCCTGGCCCGGCTCGCCTTCGAACGGCTCACCGAGGTAGGCGGCGACGACACGCTCGTCGCCTTGGACGACCGCCGCCGTGCCCTCGACGAGCTTCTCGCCCTGCACAAGGCAGGCGACCCGGTCGCACAGGTTGAAGATGAAGCGCATGTCGTGCTCGATGACGAGCACGGCGATGCCCATGTCCCGGATCGCGAAGATGAGCTCTTCCGCGGCCCGGGTCTCCTGCGGGTTCATACCGGCCGTGGGCTCGTCCAGAAGCAGCAGGCCGGGGTCGCTCGCGAGTGCGCGGGCAATCTCCAGCTTGCGCTGCTCGCCGTAGGGCAGGTTGCGCGAGAGGTGGTCGGCCTTGTGAGCGAGGCCGACAAACTCGAGCAGTTCCATGGCACGCGCGTGCGATGCCGCTTCGGCCTTCTTGAAGCCCGGGCCGCGCAGCAACGCCGACCAGAGGCCTTCCTTGGTCCTGGTGTGGCGTCCGACGAGGACGTTCTCCAGGACGCTCATGTTGGCGAAGAGCCGGATGTTCTGGAAGGTACGGGCGATGCCCGCGCTGGTGACCAAATGCGGCTTGGGCGGCAGTACCGTGCCCTTGTACTTCACCGTGCCCTCGGTGGGCACGTAGAGCCCGGTGAGGCAGTTGAAGAAGGTCGTCTTTCCGGCACCGTTGGGTCCGATAAGTCCGACGATCTCGCCCGCGCGGACGGTGAGGTCCACGGAGCGCACGGCGGTGAGGCCGCCGAAGCGCATCGTGACGCCGCTGGCTTCGAGGACGGCCTCGGCCGTCTTCGTGGTGGTCTCTGCGGTGGTGGTGGTTGTCATGGTGCTCACGCCCCAGCCTTGGCCGTGCCGACAGCGGCGTCGTCGGGGGTTCGTTGTTCCGGTACGTCGAGTTGGTCGGTCTCGTGGAATTCGAGCTTGGCGCGCCGGTTGGCGATGAGGCCTTCGGGACGGAAGCGCATCAGCAGGATGAGGGCGATGCCGAAGCCGAGGAGCTGGTAGTCCTGAAGGAACTGGAGCTTGGCCGGGATCATGTAGAGCAGCGCGGCGCCCAGCAGCGGTCCGCTGATGGTGCCCATGCCGCCGAGGATGACGGCCGCCAGAAGGAAGGCGGAGTTGGGCGGCACAGGGCCGGCGAACTGGTACATCTCCGGGACCACGGTGTGCTGCACGTGTGCCTGCACGGTACCGGCGAGGCCGGCGAGGGTGGCACCGAGCGCGAAGGCGATCAGCTTCACCTTGAAGCCGTTGATGCCCATGGCGGTGGCCGCGGTCTCGTCCTCGCGGATGGCGACCCAGGCGCGGCCGATGCGGGAGTTGCCCGCGCGGCTGAAGACCACGACGACGAGGACCGTCGCGAGGAGCATCAGCAGGTAGTAGTTGGCGTAGGCGCCGAGCTCGAAGCCGAGGATGTTGTGGGACTCCCCGAAGTTGTACCCGAAGAACTCCAGGTCGGGGATGTTGGGGACGCCGTTCGGGCCGTTGGTGATCTGGGGACCGGAGACACCGTCGAGGTTGCCCATGGCGATACGGAAGATCTCACCGAAGCCGAGCGTCACGATGGCGAGGTAGTCGCCGCGCAGCCGCAGGGTCGGGGCGCCGATCACGACACCGAAGATCAGTGAGACGAGGGCGCCGAGCAGGACGGCGGCCCAGAAGGGCAGGTGGATGTCGAAGGCGGAGGCCGTCGAGCCCGAGACGAGTGCGGCGGTGTACGCGCCGACGCCGAGGAAGGCGACGTATCCGAGGTCGAGCAGGCCCGCGAGACCGACGACGACGTTCAGGCCCAGTGCCACGGTCGCGAAGATGAGGATGTTGACCGCGACCAGGGTGTACTGGTCGGTGTTCTGGGTGAAGGGGAAGGCCGCGGCGGCGACGAAGGCCCCGATCACCGTGACCTGGCGGTGCTTGGCGGTGATCGCTGACAGGCGCGCCATGAGCCCGGACTTGATCAGCGCGGCCGCGCCGAAGCCGACGAGGATGAGGTAGCCGGTGAAGAGCTCGGCGTACTCGGTGTCGATGCCGTAGGTGGTCACGTACAGGCCGACCGCGAAGGCGGCGACGATGACCAGGATCTCGGCCCAGGAAGGGAGCTCCTTGGGCTTGGCGGCCACGCGGCTGTCGTCCGGCAGCTGGAACGCGGTGACGACGGGAATCACGGAGACCACGGCGGCGACGAAGCCGCCAGGCTCCAGATTGATCACACCGCCCAACTCGATGGTGATGGCGCCGAGGGTGAACCAGGTGACGGCGAGGCCGCCCAGGGCCAGGGCCCGCAGGGCCTTGGTGCTGCCCGCGGGCACCAGCCAGCCGAGGCCCTTGATGCCGAGCGAGGCCAGCGCGACGAGGACGGTGAGGAGGCCGGCGACGAGCGTGAGGACCTGGAGGCCGCCGGGGTATCCGCTGATGGTGAGATTGCCGGGGAAGGCCGAGGTCCACGTCCAGGCGAGGAAGGTGCTCGCGACGGTGGCCACGCCGCCCGCGGCGGTGAGCCAGCGCAGGGTGGTCGCCTTGGAGGCGCCGTCGGCCGGGGCGGTGCCCGTTGCCTTGGTGGTGTCGGAGGTCGTCATAGTTCTCACGCCCGATCCGCGACGCGCTCACCGAGCAGACCCTGTGGCCTGACGAGGAGCACGACGATGAGGAGTACGAAGGCCCAGACGTTGGACCACGCGCCACCGCCGAGCTGCTGCATGCCGGGGATGTCCGCGATGTAGGCGA
Source organism: Streptomyces sp. NPDC127084 (assembly GCF_042724175.1). Classification (NCBI taxonomy): domain Bacteria; kingdom Bacillati; phylum Actinomycetota; class Actinomycetes; order Kitasatosporales; family Streptomycetaceae; genus Streptomyces; species Streptomyces sp. NPDC127084. Next base: position 875 of record NZ_JBHXFA010000154.1, on the reverse strand, counting down.
TCGACATGGCTTCGGCGAGGCCGAGGACGATACCGCCGACCATGGCGCCGTAGATGTTGCCGATACCGCCGAGGACCGCGGCGGTGAAGGCCTTGAGCCCGAGGATGAAGCCCATCTCGAAGTTGATCTGGCCCTTGTCCAGGCCGTACGCGACCGCTGCGACCGCCGCGAAGGCGGCGCCGATGGCGAAGGCCATCACGATGATGCGGTCCGTATTGATGCCCATGAGCTTCGCGGTGTCCGGGTCCTGGGCGGTGGCCTGCATAGCGCGGCCGCTGCGGCTCTTGGAGACGAAGAGCCCGAGGCCGAGCATGCAGAGCGGAGCGAGGATCAGCACGAAGGCGTCGGCCTGCTGGATGGCGAGGTTGTCGAAGATCTTGAAAGCCTCGCCGGTGAACTCAGGGAAGCTCTTGGCGGACTTGGCGCCCGGGTAGAAGCCCCAGATGAGCTGCTGGAGCGCGATGGACAGACCGATCGCGGTGATGAGCGGGGCCAGACGCGGGGCACCGCGCAGCGGCCGGTAGGCGAAGCGTTCAGCGGCTGTGGCGACGGCGACGGAGGCGATCGCGCCACCGATGATCATGAGCGGGATCGCCACCAGGAGCGAGGTTCCGCTGGGGAGCCATATGTAGGTGGTGAGGGCGCCGAAGCCCCCGATCATGAAGATCTCGCCGTGGGCGAAGTTGATGAGCTGGACGATGCCGTAGACCATGGTGTACCCGATGGCGATGAGGCCATAGAGGGCACCAAGGGCAAGGCCGTTGGCCAGCTGTTGCGGCAGTTCGTTCACCGCAGAGCCTCCGATGAAGGTGTCGGATATGAAACCGGGGGGGGGGGGGGGTGTTTGGGAGGGGCGCGGGGGGGTGTGTGGGTGG
>NZ_JBHXFA010000153.1:11140-16343 GCF_042724175.1 Streptomyces sp. NPDC127084 | reverse complement strand
ACCGAGATATACACACGTACTATCGTGGGCTGCGTCTTTTGTTTATAAGAGACAGGCCGATGCCTCACCGATGGGGTGCGTCAGGCGACGGAGTGGGTGATGGTTCCGGTGTAGGTGCCGGCGACGGCCGCGACGGGAACCTCGACGTCGAGGGTGGGGTTCCAGGTGACGCTGTTGTTCCCGGAGCCGCTGGTCTTGCTGTAGGCGATACGGGGGTTGGTCAGGTCGCCCGCGGTGCCGGCCGTGAAGGGGCCGTTGGTCTGGGCGACGGGTGCGCCGGGGGTGTAGGTGACGGCGTCTCCGGAGATGGGGCTGCCGCCGGTGGTGGTGAAGTCCTCGCTGAGGTAGACGGTGGACTCCCAGCTGGCGTCGGCGAGTGAGCGTTCGTCGGTGACGGTGACATCGCCGAGCTGTCCGGTGGCGGTGCCGCCGGGCGCTGCCTCGCTGAGGGTGGCGGTGTCGGGGACGGTGATGGTCAGTCCGTCGGTCGGGGTGACCTGGAAGGTGACCACCGTGTCACCCTGGCTCGGCGAGGTCGCGCCGCTCGAAGGTGCGCCGCCGATCGCCAACTGGGTGGGGCTGGCGGTGTCGGTCGCTGTGTCGATCACCGAGGCGGTGCCGTCGCCGGAGTTGGCGGTGTAGACCTTCTCGCCGTTCGCGGTGGCCATGACCGCCACGGGCGCGTCGCCGATGTTGGTGGTGATGGTGGTGTCGACGGTGTCCGTGGTGGTGTCGATCACGGAAACGCTGTCGTCGCCGGAGTTGGCGACGTAGGCCTTGGAGCCGTTGGGCAGGATGGCCACATCGGTCGGCGCGGCGCCTACGGTGATGGGGCCGCCGGTGACCGTGTTGGTGGCGGTGTTGATCACCGTCACAGTGCCCGCGATGTTGTTGACGACGTAAGCCTTGGCCCCGTTGGGGGTGACCGCCACTCCATCGGGCCCGTCGCCGACGGTGACGGTGGTGGACACGGTGTCGGTGGCGGTGCTGATCACCGAGACGTTGTCGGTACCGCTGTTGGTGACATAGGCGGTGTCGCCGTCAGGGGAGATGGCCACGCCCAGCGGGGCGGTGCCGACGGTGATGGTGGTGGACACGGTGTCGGTTGCGGTGGCGATCACCGAGACGCTGGTGCCGCCGGACTCGGTGACGTAGACCTTGGAGCCGTCGGGTGTGACGGCGATGCCCGTCGCACCCGCTCCGACGTCGATGGTGGAGCTGACGGTCCCCGCGGCGGTGTCGATCACCGACACGCTGCCCCCGCCACCGGCGTTGGCCACGTATGCCTTGGTGCCGTCCGGGAGCATGGCAACCCCGGAGGGTGTGCTGCCCACGGTGATGGGCGTTCCTACGACGGTGTCGGTGCTGGTGTCGACGACCCGGACGACGCCGTTGTCGGAGTCGGCCACATACATGAAGTCCGATGGTGCAGCGCTCGCCGGCAGGGCGGGCAGGGACAGCGAGGCGACCGCCACGAAGGCGACGGTGGCCACCCGCCTGAGAGGGCGCCAGGTGCTGTCTCTGCGCGATTGAGTAGAGCGTCCGACGCGATGAGCCCGATGACCGAGCACGGCGACCTCCGTGTTCATGATGACGCCCCCGCCCACGACGGGGCGCGGAGATCGTCTGTGATGATCCGGAGGCACTCTATGGGTGAATTTGAGTAGAAAGTGTTCCTGATTTGTTTGTGTCTTGATTTCGAATTATTCGGCTTATCTGGGCTTTCTTGACAGCGTTTGTCGGTCCCACGGCTTCGGCGCGCAAACGGCCTCCGTGGCGTCGCTCGAACGGTCGAGCCCGCGGCGCGGAGCGCGGGAGCCCCCTCGCGTAGCCGGACCCGTTTGGCTGCTCCCGCACTGCGTACGGCGGGGCGTTCGCGAAGTATTGCCGTGGCGGCTCCCGTTGTGGTGCGCCGATCCGAAAAGACATCCGCTGATGGAAGCAGGTCACTCATGCGTGCTGGACTGCGAAGCGTCCGCATCCCCCGCTACTCCAAGATGCTGACCGGAGGCCTTATGGCCTCGACGGCTCTGCTGACCCTGACGACTCCCGCACTGGCCATGGCATCCGACAAGCCCGCCCCGGGCACGGGCCACGACAAGTGCAGCGTTTCCGCCGCCGCCGGACTCACCGTGGCCCACGCGCTGGGCGGCTGGGACAGATGCAAGGGTCCGACCGGACCCACGGGTCCGACCGGGCCCACGGGTCCGACCGGGCCCACCGGCGAGACAGGCGCCACCGGCGAGACCGGACTCCAGGGCGTGACGGGTGCCACCGGCCCGACCGGGGACACGGGTCCGACCGGCCCGACCGGAGACACCGGGCCGACCGGTGCCACCGGGGACACGGGGCCGACCGGTGCCACCGGAGACACGGGGCCGACCGGTGCAACCGGCGCTTCCGACATCACGTTCGCGAGGGTGTCCAACGCCTCGCAATGCGCCGACGACACCCAATGCGACATCACGGTGACCTGCCCGAACGCCGGTCAGGTGGTGACCGGCGGCGGGCCCCAGAGCAACGCCTTCGGTGACGACCTCGTCCTCATGGCGTCCTGGCCCTCCGCTGACAATGCGTGGAGGGTCGTCGCCGAGAACGAATTGGGGATCACCATCACGTACACGGCCTGGGCCGTCTGCGCCACCGTGTCGTAGCGACAGGAAGGCGCAACCGGCGACCCCGTGGGCGGGCCCTCGAAGCCCCGCTCACGGGGTCGCCGCGTCAACGCGGTGACTGCCGGTCAGCGGCCGGGCCTCAGAAGCCGCGCAGCCTCAGCAGCGGCTCCTTGGTGTTGTCGCCGTCCTCCGACGGCCACAACCAGTCCGTGCCACCGGCCGCCACCAGGGCGGCCTTGACGGCTGCGGGCGACGCGCCGGGGTGGGTCGCCTTGAACAGGGCCGCGCCACCGGCCACATGCGGTGCGGCCATCGACGTACCGGACAGGACCGAGTAGCCGCCGTTCTTGAAGGTGGAGCGGATGCACACGCCGGGCGCGATCAGATCGATGTCCGCGCCGTAGTTGGAGAAGTCCGCGAAGGTGTCGTCCCGGTCGGTGCGGCAGCTCGCCTTGCCGAGACCTCCGGGCTTGCCGTCGAAGTCGGCCAGCGCGCTGACCGTGATCACTTCGTCGTACGAAGCCGGGGTGGTGTTCTTGGCGTCGGCGTGGTTGTTGGCCGCCGCGACCACATAGGTCACCCCCGCCGCGACGGAGGCGCAGATCGCCTTGTGCATCGCGTCGTTGTTGACCGTTCCGCACTTGCCGTCGTCGGCGCCGTTTCCGCCGAGGCTCATGTTGACGACATCGATCCGGTCGGCGTGCCGGGTCACGTAGTCGATTCCGCAGACGACGTCCGCGGTGGTGCCCTGGCCCATCGGGTTCAGCACCTGCACCGGCCAGATCCGGGCGCCCGGTGCCACACCGACCACCCCGGTGTTGTTGTCCAGTGCGCCGACGGTCCCGGCGACATGCGTGCCGTGGCCGTGCAGGTCGAGCACCGAAAGCTGGGGGAACCAGCAGTTCTTCGCGCCCGCCTTGTAGACGTTCAGGTCGGGGTGGTTCATGTCCACACCCGTGTCGATCACCGCGACGTCGACGTTGACCCGGGTGTCCTTGCCGTCGATGGCGGCCGTCGGGCTGAGGTCGGCCTCCGCCCGGTCCACACCGGTCGGGACCGTCTGCGCGAGGGCCTGCACCCGCCGTTCGGGCTGGACGGACTGCACCCGGGGATCGTCGGCGACCGCGGCCGCCGCCCGCGTGCTCATGGCCGCGGAGTAGCCGTACAGGGCATGCCGGTAGACGTGCCGCACCGTGGCACCCAGGGAGGCGGCGTGGGCGACGGCCGCGTTCACGGTGGCCGTGGCGTCGGACTGCACGGCTGCGTCCTTGAGGGTCACGATGTACCGACCGGGGATCTGGCCGGGCTGCGTGGCCGTCGCGAACGCGGCCGCCGTGGGTGTGTCCGTCGGCGCGGGCGCGGTGGCCGTCGCTGAAGTGGGTGAGGCGGCCGCCAGGGCCAGGGCGAGGAGGGCAGCGCCGAAGAGCTTGGGCATCCCGGACCTTTCTCGAAGACGAGTCAGTGGGAGCGAACCGGCCGCGAGTTCGAGGGTGATCCCTGAAGGCCGATTCGCTTGCGCGCCCAAGGCCTAGCAAATGTTGCCGCAGCGAACGATCCCGACATCCGGCGAGCGCGGATTTCGGCGAAGCCATGTCCTCCATGTGGCCGTGTCACGTCACCGTGGTGACGGTTCACCGCGGACGGGTGCCACCACGCCGGCGGGTGTCCAGCGACCACATGTGCGTACATCCGGGGCACTGGAGATGCACGACCGCGCCCTTGTTGGAGATCAGATAGCGCCAGTGCTCGCGGCAGTTTCGCTGCTCGGCGCAGGGTGCGCAGTCGCGGGAGTCGTCGCAGCGCGGGCAGGGCACCCAGGCGCGGCGGGCGATGTCCGCCTGCGGGTCAATGGGCAGCCGCACGGCCGGGCTCCCCTCCGGGGCGACCCGGGTTGTCCGGCAGCACGCCGGCAGCGACGAGTGCGTCGTAGGTGCGCTGCTGCTCGGCGTCGAGGCCGGAGTAGAGGAGGGAGTACGCCGCTTCCTCGTCCCGCAGCGCGGCCACCGGGTCCCAGTCGGGCCCGAGCGCGGCTACGACCTCAGCCCGTCGCCTGGCCTCTTCGAAGGTCAGGTCGATCGAGAAGGATATGTGGTCAGGGGTGAGGTCCTGGTCCATGGCGTGACTTCCGGTGGTGCTGTCGGGACTGCCACGTGTACCAGAGGAGGGGCGCTCCGGAAAGGCTGGCTTAAGCGGGCTTCCCGGGGAGAAGTCGATCTTTCCGGCATCGGGAGCCCACGCGAATGCGATGAAATCGGAAGAACCCGGCTACGCTTCTCGCCTTTTCATGGCGATTTGCGTGATTTATCCATTCCAGGTTATTCGCTCCAATGTGATGGAATTCATGACTGCTCTGCCATGGCTTCCGGGCCGACGATTCCCCGCACCACCCCTGCTTCGACCAGGTCCTGGGGCCGCAGCCGCAACTGGTCAGCGGTGGCCGGCGCGTCACCCGGCCCGCGCTTGAGGATCGCCGCGGCGAGCTCGGGCGCGATCACCGAGAAGTAGCTGTCCGGCGTGACCCAGGTGTTGCCCGGGTGGAGCTGCGGGCGTGCGCGCTGACAACGCCAGATCAGGCGAAGTGCCGTATC